>NZ_CAJJIC010000069.1 GCF_905187505.1 uncultured Mailhella sp. | reverse complement strand
AGAGAATCGCTACACCTCGAAGAGCATTTCGAGGTCTTCTCTTGTGAGGGACTTCCAGGATTCCTGCCCGGGAATGACGGCTTCGGCTACGCCGCGCTTCATTTCCTGGAGCTTCAGAATCTTTTCTTCCACGGTGTTCTGACAGATGAGCTTGTAGGAGAACACCTGCCGCAGCTGACCTATTCTGTGGGCGCGGTCGGTGGCCTGGCTTTCCACGGCAGGGTTCCACCACGGATCGTAGTGGATGACGTAGTCCGCGCTCGTCAGGTTGAGGCCCGTGCCGCCGGCCTTCAGGGAAATGAGGAAGATCCTGATGGACGGGGTGTTGTTGAAGCGGTCCACCTGCTCCAGACGGTCCTTGCTCGAGCCGTCGAGGTAGCAGAAGGGTATGTCCGTCATCTGCAGCCATGCGCGTATCTGCTGCAGCATCTGCACGAACTGCGAGAACACCAGCACCTTGTGGCCTTCTTCCACGATGTCGAGGATCATGTCCTTGAAGGCCTCGAACTTGCCGGAAGGCATGTTGGCGTTGAAGCCGGGCATGTCCAGCTTGAGCAGCTTGGGATGGCAGCAGATCTGACGCAGCTTGAGCAGGGCGTCCAGAATGGACATCTGGCTCTTGGCCATGCCCTTCTTGTCCACGTCGGCGAGCACCTGTTCGCGCAGCTTGCGTGCCAGGGAGGCGTACAGTTCCGCCTGTTCCTCCTCGAGAGCGCAGTACATGACGTTTTCCACCTTGGGAGGCAGATCCTTGACCACTTCGGCCTTGGTACGGCGCAGGATGAAGGGCTTGACCCTCGAGCGCAGGTACTCGAGCGTTTCCGCATCGCCTTCCTTGATGGGCTTGATGACGCCCCGCTGGAAGGCGTGCTGGCTGCCCAGAAAGCCCGGCATGAGAAACTCGAACAGGCTCCACAGCTCGAAGAGATTGTTTTCAATGGGCGTGCCCGACAGACACAGGCGCATCTTGGCGTTGATCTGCCGTACGGAACGCGCGGTGATGGTGTTGGGGTTCTTGATGTTCTGGGCTTCGTCGAGAATGATGGAGTTGAACTCGTGCTGTTCGAGTTCCTCCATGTCGCGGCGCAGCAGCGCGTAGGTGGTGATGACGAGGTCGGAGGAGGCTATCTTTCGGAACAGTCCCTCGCGGCGCGTGCCGTACACGATGACGCGGGAAAGGCCGGGCACGAACTTGGACGCTTCGCGATCCCAGTTGGGCAGCACCGAGGTGGGCACCACGATGAGGTTGGGCCCCTGCGAACCGTGGTTGACCATGTGCTGCACGAAGGCCAGCGTCTGAATGGTCTTGCCGAGGCCCATTTCGTCGGCCAGAATGCCGCCGAAGCCGTACTCGTTGAGGAAGTTGAGATAGGATATGCCCTGAAGCTGGTAGGGACGCAGCGAGGCCTGAAGGCCCTTGGGCGTTTCTATCTGCTTGACCTCATGGAAGTTGCGGATGTTGTCGCGCAGCTTGCTCCAGAAGGAGTCCTCCAGAGCGCCGGGCAGATCTTCGAGCAGGTTGTCGAGCACCGGAGCCTCGTACTGCTTGAACTTCTGCTTGGGCGGCTTGGCCGGATCGAGACCGAGCACCTTGAGCTTGTGCGCCAGCTTTTCCAGCCACGATTCGGGCAGGCTCGCGTAGGAGCCGTCCTTGAGCTGGACGTAGCGCTTGCCCTTGAGCCAGGCCTTCCAGATGCGGTCGAGAGGCAGGTTCTGACCGTCGTAATCCACCGAAATGTCGAGGGAGAACCACTTTTCCTTCTCGTTGCTTTCCACGCTGGCGTTGATGACCGGCGTGGAGGCGCGCACCTTGTAGCGCGAAAGCGTGGCTTCGCCGTACACGCGCCAGTTCTCGAGCAGCGTGGGATAGGAGTCGAGCAGGAAGGAAATGGCTTCTTCCGGCTCCATGAACCACAGACGGCTGCTTCTCGGCTGAAAGCGCATGTCGGAAAGCTGCGTGATGAGGGCGTTTTCCTCCACCTGATTGCGGCGTACGAGGAAGGTCTTGCCTTCGTATACGTAGCTGCCCGTCTGAAAGTCGGGGTTCGGGCCGGGCAGCGTGAACTCGCCGTGCAGGGTCTCGTAGATGTTCTGCACCTCCAGGGTGAGCAGGCTCCCTTCCTCGTCCAGAAAGAGCTTGGGATTGTAGGTCGCCGGCTGGAACACGGGCTCCATGATCTTGAGGAACTCGTCCTGTTCGTACAGTTCCGAGGCGGGCAGACGCGTCCACACCCTGTCGAGAAATTCGGGAATGTCTTCCTGAGGAATGACGGGGCCCTTGTGCACGAGCGCCTGAATGACGTGATGGTTCAGGCAGGTCTGCACCGGGTAGAAGCCCTGATTCCAGCACACCCACAGGGGCATCTGACCGTGGAAGGTGGCGCCTTCGCGTGCCGGAGCGGGAATGTCGCCGCTTTCATCCGGCTCCTCGTCGATGATGGAGAAGGGCTTCTTGCCTTCGCGCTGAAGCAGCACGTCGAAGCGCAGACCGTCGTCGTCCAGGGAGGGGCGCAGCTTGAGCGCCATGGTGGAACTTTCGATGCGGCAGGGAATTTCCGTGTCCTTCCAGTAAAGGTAGTCCTCCTTGCGTATGGCCCAGAAGAACCACGACAGCAGACCGTCGGGGATTTCCACGCGGTGCCCGTAGTAGTCGAGATACTGCGCGATCTGACGGCACACCACGGGCAGCTCGGGAGAATGTTCGCACCATTCGGGGTTGCGCAGAATCTGCTCGAGCGTCACTTCCTGACGCACGGAGGAAAGCCCCGTCTTGTTCTGCCTTGCACGGAAGAACTCCACGGACAGACGGCCGGGCTCAGGGAAGAACCGGAACAGAAAATAGTGCCGTCCCGTCTCCGGCTCGAACGTGCCGCCGAAGAAGTGACGGAAGCTCTGCCGCCAGTCCTCGCGGGGCGCGGGAGCCGGATCGGCCTTGCCCTCGGAAATGTCCAGGGAATTGATGAAGTGTATGGCCGTGGCGGCCACATGGCGGCAGGGACCGTTGAACGCTTCCATGCAGTTGCACATGGAATCGACCCGCTGTTCCCTGAGATTGATATTGACCACCGGACTGTAGGCCTCGAAGTCTTCTCCCTGAACGGTGCTCTCCACCGTCCACACGTCGTTTTCAAAGCGCAGAGTGAACTTGCTGAGATTTCCCTCGGCTTCGATGGCGCGACCATACTCCGTGATGTACTCGGGGATGGTGTTCTGAATGAAGTTTTCGGCAAGCCCACGGGCGGCGACTTCCTCGCGTCGATTCATGGCAACAGACCTCAATGACAGAAGATGGACAAGGCGCGGAAGCCTTGTGCGACAGCGGCCGGAAAGGGAAATCGATGGAATCGGAAGTCCTGAGCAAAAAAGGCTGAGCCGGCCATTGCCTCCTAGGATTATAGGATATTATCCTAGTTTTCAAGAGAAGTGAACTGTGCTAGGCTTTTTTCATGAAAAAAAAGTTAGAATTCCCGCAGTGTCCCGCTTCTTTTTCGGCCTTCGGAACCGGCATCCGGTCCCGGTCGCTGCGTTTTGCCGTCGTGTTTCTGTTCTGCCTCATGCTTGCCGCAGGCTCGGCGCGTGCGCAAGAAGGGCAGCTTCCTTCCGACGCGCAGCCGGTGACGGGCGGTCATCTCATCATGGGCAGCATAGGCGAGCCTTCCAACCTCATTCCCTATCTTGCCTCCGATTCCGCTTCCGCCGAGGTGGCCGGGCTCCTTTACACGTCGCCTCTGGAATATGACAAGGATTTCAACATAGTGAAGTGTGCCGCCGAAGAGTGGGAAGTGCTTGAGGGCGGCCTTTTCATGCGCTTTCGGCTGAAGGAGGGGATCGTCTGGCAGGACGGGCATCCGCTGACCGCGGACGACGTGACCTTCACCTACAATCTCATGACCGATCCGAAAACGCCCACGGCCTACGCCGCGGATTTTCTCAACGTGAAGGAATACCGGCAGACCGGTCCGCTTTCCTTCGAGGTCCGTTACGACGCGCCTTACGCCCGTGCGGCCATTACCTGGATGCATCCCATCCTTCCCAAGCACATTCTTGAGCACGAGAACATAGCCTCCACCCGCTACGCCCGCAATCCCGTGGGCGCGGGCCCCTTCAAGCTCAAGTCGTGGGAGCCGGGCAGCCGCATCGTGCTCGAGGCCAACGACCGCTACTTCAAGGGGCGGCCGTATCTTGACGAAATCATTTACCGCATCATTCCCGACAGTACCACCATGTTTCTTGAGGCGAGGGCCGGCAAGCTGGACTTCGTGGGGCTTTCCCCTCAGCAGTACCTGCGGCAGACCAGCGGAGAATGGTGGGACAGCAACTGGCGCAAGTACAAGTATCTCGCCTCCGGCTACACGTATCTCGGCCTGAATCAGAAGAGTCCGTTTTTTAAAGACAGGAGGGTGCGTCAGGCTCTTTCCTTCGCCATAGACAGGGAAGGCATCATAAAAGGCGCGCTTCTGGGCATGGGAGAGCCCGCGTTCGGCCCGTACAAGCCCGGAACATGGGTATACAACACGGCGCTCAAGGCGTATGATCATGACCCTGAGCGTGCGCGCCGCCTTCTTGCCGAGGCGGGGTGGACGCCGGGAAAGGACGGAATTCTGGAAAAGGACGGCCTGCCCTTCGAGTTCACCATTCTGGTGAATCAGGGCAACAACGAACGCATCAAGGTCGCCGTCATTCTTCAGCAGATGTTCCGGGCCGTCGGCGTGAAGGTCTCCATCCGCACGGTGGAGTGGGCGGCCTTCCTCAAGGAATTCGTCAACACGAGAAAGTTCGACGCCCTGATTCTGGCGTGGAACATTCTCGACGACCCGGACATTTACGACGTGTGGCATTCCTCGGCCATCGCGGGCAACGGCCTCAACTTCGTGAGTTTCAGCAACGAAGAGGTCGACAGGCTGCTGGAGAAGGGACGGACCTCGGCGGACAGGGAGGTTCGAAAGGCCGTTTACGACCGCTTTCAGGAAATACTGCACGAGGAGCAGCCGTACCTTTTTCTTTACGTTCCGTATTCCCTGCCCATGGTTCAGGCGAGATTCCAGGGCATTCAACCAGCTCCTGCGGGCATTACCTACAACCTCGACCGGTGGTGGGTTCCCAGAGCGCTCCAGCAATAGCAGGTTCTTATGAGTCAGACTTCCATTCTTCAGACGTCAGCGGACGCGGGCGATCCCCGGCAGAAAGATGCTCACCCTCAGGAAAACGTTTCCATGGTGATCTCTCCGGTGACCGGGGCAAGCTCGCCGGCATCGAAGATTCCTTCGGCCGACAGCATCGTGGAGGAACTCGTCAAGCACTGCCCCGATGCCGACGTGGCCATGGTGCGCCGTGCCTACGACTACGCCTCTGCCGCCCATGCGGGACAGCTGCGTCTGTCGGGAGATCCGTACATCCTGCATCCCGCATCCGTGGCGCTCACGCTGGCCAAGATGGGCTTTGACGAGCACACCGTGGCCGCCGGACTTCTGCACGACACCGTGGAGGATACCGATTCCTCCATCGACGAGCTCGACGAGCTGTTCGGGGAGCAGGTGGCCGACATCGTGGACGGCGTGACCAAGATCAACATGATGACCTTCGACACCAAGGAAGAGGCGCAGGCGGAAAACATCCGCAAAATGATTCTCTCCATGGCGCACGACATCCGCGTTCCCGTGGTCAAGCTGGCCGACCGCCTGCACAACATGAGCACCCTGGACTTCCAGAAGCCATACAAGCAGCAGCGCATCGCCCAGGAAACCATGGACATCTACGCGCCGCTTGCCAACCGTCTGGGCCTGCACCTTTTCAAGCAGAAGCTGGAGGATCTGAGCTTCCGCTATCTTCAGCCCGACGCCTATGCCGAAATCACCACCTGGCTCAAGGACAACCAGATAGTCGAGCGGCAGCTCATTTCCAAGGTCATCGCCAAGATCGAGGCCATCATGACCGAAAACCGCATCAACGGACGCGTTTTCGGCCGCATCAAGCAGACCTACAGCATCTACCGCAAGATGATGGCGCAGAAAACGCCGCTTGACGAGATGCACGACATCATCGCCTTCCGCGTCATCGTGAACGACCTGCGCGACTGCTACGCCATGCTCGGCCTTGTTCACGTGCTGTGGAAGCCCGTTCCCGGCCGCTTCAAGGACTACATTTCCATGCCCAAGGCCAACGGCTATCAGTCCCTGCACACCACCGTGATAGGACCGGAGGGCGAACGCATCGAAATTCAGATCCGCACCGAAGAGATGAACAACATGGCCGAACACGGCGTGGCCGCGCACTGGATGTACAAGGAGCGCAACCATGCCATAGCCATGCAGGACATGCCGCAGTTCCAGTGGCTGCGCGATCTTATGGAGCGTCAGCGGGACGAGGCGGATTCCCGCGAGTTCATGAGTTCGCTGCGCATGGATCTCTTCAACGACGAAATATACGTGTTCACGCCCAAGGGCGCCGTGAAGCAGCTGCCCAAGGGGGCGACTTCCCTCGACTTCGCCTTCCTCATTCATTCCGACGTGGGCGCTCACTGCGTGGGCGCGAAAATCAACGGCAAGCTCGAGCCCTTCGCCACCCCGCTGAAAAACGGCGACATGGTGGAAATCATCACCGACAAGAACCGGCATCCTCATCGTGACTGGCTGAAGATGGTGAAGACCTCCAAGGCCAGAAGCCGCATTCAGCACTACCTGCGCACGGAAGAGCGCGTGGCTGCCGTGGCGCTCGGCAAGGAGCTCCTGGAAAAGGAAGGCCGCAAGATGGAGTTCAACGTCACCAAGGCCGCCAAGGACGGCAGGCTTCAGCTTGTGGTGCCGGAGTTCTCCCTCAACGTGCTGGACGATCTTTTTGCCGCCGTGGGCACGGGACGGCTCACCCCCCGCAAGGTGCTCCAGAGACTGCTCGCCATTCTTACCCCCAAGCATGAGCTTCTGCCCGAACCGGCGGCCGCCAAGCCGGACGGCGCGGTCAAGAAGCCTTCCGACGGCATCACCATCAAGGGCATAGAAGACACGCTCATCCATTTTGCCAAGTGCTGCAAGCCGGTGCCCGGCGATCAGGTGGTGGGTTTCATCAGTCGCGGCCGCGGCGTCATCGTGCATACCGCCAACTGCCCGCATCTGCAGAACATGGAGTCGGAGCGCCTCATTTCCGTGACCTGGAACAATGAGGAGAGCAAGCCCTTCCCGGCGGAAATCAGCATTCTGGGCCTCAACGAAAAGGGCCTGCTCGCCAAGATCAGTCTTGTCTTCGTGCAGCAGGACGTCAACATCAACGCTCTTCAGATCAAGTCCACCGTCGACGGTCGTTCCCAGATGGACTTCACGGTGGAAGTGCGCGACGCCGTGCATCTGTATCAGACCATCGACAAGCTGCGCGCCATAGAGCACGTCATCGAGGTGCGCCGCGGCACTTCCGTCATGGAAGAGTAAGAGGTTCTGTCCTCATGTCCGGGCCGGGGGCTTTCTCCGGCCCTTTTTTTGTGTTCTTCACGGCCCGGCAGAAAGGCGTTCAACGATGCAGAAGCCGTTTTTGACGCTTAAGAGGTTTTTTGCCTGCGCCCCGGATGGAAAGCTTACGGGATGCGCTTCGGAGCGTGCGGGCAGACTTGCCGTTCAAGTTTCGGCAGGTGCGGCACGGTGCAAAGCGCGCCGGCGCAGGCTGGCTCGGAAAAGAAGCCGTCTTTCGGGAGCAATGCCCGCAGAATGCCCTGCCGCGGAGGGGGGGCCACGTGCGTCCTGTCAGAAAAGGCGAAGGGGAGAGGACTTCGGAGATGAGCGCTGCAAGGGGCGTGTCCCGTCATCGTGCCGGTTCGGAGCGAGCGGGTACAAGGCGATGCTTGAAGGCGGCACGGAAGGGACGTTCATACGGGGGAGGCGTCGGCAGTCTTTTCATGGCTCTGGAGCGAGGAGCCAGGAAAGAAAGGTGTGCCGGGCAGAAGTCCCATGCCCGCGGCGTCCCCATGGAGCACGTGCCCCTGCGCTGAAAACGCTGCCCGGCAAAGAGGGCAGGGCTCAGCGGTCGTCCGTCCTTTTTCCGTGGAGCACGATGCGGGTGATTTCCGAAGGCACGCCGAGGCGGCAGGAAAAGCCGTTCCACAGGCCCGTGCCCGGGCTGACGTAGAGCAGGCCGCCCTGCGGGGTACGGTAAAGCCCGTTGACGTACCCGGCGTTGTAGGCTCCGATGAGCGGGGCGAGGAAGAACATGAGCCCGCCGTGCGTATGACCCGAAAGCTGAAGTGCCACGCCCGGCGCGGGAAGGTCGTCGGCGTTCGGCTTGTGCGAGAGCAGCACGCGCGGGCCGTCAGGTGCGCCGTCAAAGGTCTTTTGCACGTCGGCTCCGTGGTGACCGAAGCGCCCCGAGGCGGCATCGGGCACGCCGCCGAGCACAAGGCCGCCAGAAAGCACGCGATGCTCGTTGTTCAGCATGGTGATGCCGAGGCTGCGGAATTCTTGAAGCCAGCCTGCGGCGTTGTAGTAATATTCGTGGTTTCCCGTCACGCCGAACACGCCGCAGCGGGCGTGAAGATCGGCAAGCGGGGTCATTTCGTCGCGCAGGGCGCCGGGCAGGCCGTCGATCATGTCGCCGGTGATGACCACCGCGTCCGGGGAAAGGGCGTTTGTTTTTCGTACCACCTCGGAAAGCCAGGCCTTTTTCTGTACCGGGCCTATGTGCAGGTCGCTGAGCTGCACGAGGGAAAAACCTTCAAGTTCCGGTGGAAGGTTTGGAATGGTCACGTCCACCTGACGGACGTCGGGCACGCGCACGGCCTGCCACGTGCCCCATGCACCGCAGGCAAGGGCAAGGCAGACGAGCAGGGCGCAGCGGGCGCCGGGCGTGAAGGGCAGACGCCATGCGGCGCCGAACAGTCGGCCGATGCGCAGCACAAGGCCCGCAACGTCTTTGGCGAGCGCGAGGACAAAGAGCACCATGAGTGCTGCGTACAGTGCTTCCGCCGTCAGCATGACGGGAGCGGGCAGATCGGGACGAAAAAAGCCGCCGCCGACCACCTGATAAAACACGTATTTGAGCGCGGCGGCCATGAATGCGACGCCGAGAAGCGCTTTTACGGGCAGAGCCGCCTTCATGGGAAGGACAAGGCTCAGGAAGGCGTAGACCGCCATGAAGATGGAGGGAAGAAGTAGTCGCATGAGCGTTCCGGGTTCCGCCGTCCGGCCGCACGGCAGAAGTAAGGGTCAGAAAGGGAAGAGTCCGGAGGCGGAAGATGACCGCACGGCGGTCGTCCTTGCCGGGCCGGTTCCGGCAAGGCACGGGCAAAGTGCGCGCGATGAAACGCCTTTCTCCGTCCGGGACGGGGCTGCAGTTCGGTTCGTTCATGAATAACGGATGACCGGCCCGTCCGCAAGACGGCGGCTTCTTCCTCAGGCGGGAGGGCTCCGGCGTGCCTCCTCGCATGAGGTCGGAATCAGGCGCTGCGTCCCATGGCAAGAGCCTTGTCCATGGCTGCGGTTGCCGTCACTTCGCCCTTCTTCCAGACTCCGGGCGCGAGCAGAACGCCTTTTTCCGTGACCCCTTCCAGACAGTCGGTAAAGCCGCGGAAGCTGTCGATGGTGCGTTCGAGAGCCTTTTCGTTGCCGTCGGCTGCGGTGGCGATGAAGTAGAATTCCTTGCCGGAAATTTCGGTGTAGCGGGGAACGGTGCGGTCGATGAGCGTCTTCATCTGCGCGCTCATGGTATAGAAGTAGACGGGCGTGGCCATGACGATGACGTCGGCCGAGACGAGTCTGTCGAGAATGGCGGCCATGTCGTCCTTCTGCACGCAGCGATGCGTGCTTTCACACGCGCCGCAGCCCAGGCAGGGATGGATGGTCTTTTCGCGGAGCGCGATTTTTTCCACCTTGTGCCCGGCCTCGAGCGCGCCCTTCATGAACTGGTCGCAGAGAATGTCGGAGTTGCCGCCCTTGCGGGGGCTTGCGGAGATGATGACGATGTCCTTCATGATGTTTTCCTGTGCCTTGGTCGTTGCTCCTTCGTTCCGGCGTGCGGCGCTTGCGGGGCGGCCCCGTGTCTTTGAGCGCCGCCGGCCGCGAAGGAGGGCCGGGCGTCGAGGCTTCCGCTTTTTTCGCCCGGCATGCCCTCAGGCTGATCTTTTTGAGGTCGGCTGTCCATGGACGATCCTCCCGTTTTCTTGCCTGAAGCTGCCGCAGCCGGGAATCTCGGAAAGAAAAGCAGCACGCAGAAGGGATGAAGACAGAAGGGCGACGCGCAAAGGGCAGGCCGGGGACGGTCGCAAAAATCACCGGGGAACGCGCGGCACGCGGCCGGGAGCGTCTTTTGCGGCGTCAACGCTGCAAGAGACGCTCCGCGATTCCCGGATGGAACCGTTCCGGTCACTCCTGCGGGGCAAGAGCGTCGGCGTAGAACTGATCCATTTCTTCCTTCGTGGAGAAGTTGGCCATGAACATCTGATCCGCCATGGCTCCCGACAGCGCGGGGGGAATGCGGCCCGTCATCTTCATGTTCGCCGCGTACTTCCTTGCGAGTTCCTCATTGGAATGGCGGAACTTCTTTCCGTCGCGACGGCCCACGAAGGCGCAGTAGAAGTGTTCGCCCACGGGCATGGTGGAACGGTCGAAGGCGATCATGTCCGCCCAGAGCTTGTACACGTCGGTGCTGTTGGCGAAGTTCATCATGTCGGGGCTGTAGCCGCCGCACGGACGCATGTTCACCTCCAGCGCCACCACGTCGCCCTTTTTCCCCATGCCTTCCTGATCCTGCGTAAGCCGGAAGAACTCGAAGTGCACGAAGCGGCTTTTCACGCCGAAGCTTCTGGCCGTGGCCCGGCCGGCGGCGCGGGTGTCGTCGGGCAGCTCCTTGAGCAGATAGTAGGCTGAGTTGCCGGATTCGTTCACCACGTCCATGATGCTCACGGGAGTGATGTTGCCGGTCTCGAAAATGGGATTGCCGTGCGAGTCGAAGATGGCGTCGTAGGAATTGATTTCCGCATGGATGAATTCTTCCATGATGTACTGCACGCCGGGCATTCTGCTCGCAAGAAAGGCGTCGAGATCGGCCTCGCAGGACAGCTTTCTGGTGTCGGATGCGCCCATGCCGTTGTCGGGCTTGACGATGACGGGCCAGCCGACCTCCTGGATGAAGGCGAGGCAGCCTTTTTTGTCGTCCACGATATGATAACGGGCCGTGGCGATGCCGGCGCGGCGGTAGTATTCCTTCATGCCGGACTTGAAGCGTATGCGGGGAATGTCCTGGTTCTGGAAGCCGCTTGTGATGTTGAAGTCCGTGCGAAGGGCGGCGTCCTGCTCCAGCCAGTATTCATTGTTGGATTCCAGCCAGTCTATCCTTCCGTACTTGTGGATGAAAAAGCCCATGGCACGGTACACTTCATCGTAATTTTCCAGACTGCCGACCTTGTAATACTCGTTCAGGCTGTCCTTGAGCTCCGGCAGAAGATCGTCATAGCTCTGTTCGCCTATGCCGAGGACGTTCAGGCCGTCATCCTTGAGACAGCGGCAGAATTTCCAGTAGTTTGCGGGAAAATTCGGTGAAATGAACACAAAGTTTTTCATGGCGTCTTTTCCTCCTTGCGGAGCCTCCTTCTTGACGGGCCGGACGTGCTCCGGCCATGTTCCTCCTGCCGGTCTGCCTCAGGCCGTGCGTTCGCCGAGCAGCCACGGCAGAAAATATTCCA
>NZ_CAJJIC010000068.1 GCF_905187505.1 uncultured Mailhella sp. | reverse complement strand
TTACATTTTTCATTTCGTCCATTTTTATATATCCAGAAACAACGGCATTTATTCCTGAAATTTGTTGTATTGATTCAACATCTTTCATGCTTTCTTTTGTGTCCAAAAATACTTTCCATACAATATTCATAAATGGAGTTCTTATAACATTATGGACAAAACTGAGAGCAGAAAAGGCATAGTTGAAGAATATACTAAGGCAGTATTTGTGAAGATAGTCAATCCGATAATATTTGTATGTCATGTAATCGTATGGAGATGCAGTACAGAATATATCTATCTTATCTTTAAAGTCTTCAAACTCTAAAGTATCAAAATTATATGATAGAAATACATTACTGAATGATTTTGATAAATCATTATAAGTTTTGTTCATCATTTCCATCATATTATCAAATCCACGACTTATATCTGGAATGACGACAATGAATGGTTCAAAATGAGGATCATTTTCCATTTTATGATATAGTGGTGCAGCTGGAAAAACGCTGCTGAATATGACAAAAAATCCAATACGTATGGGAGTATGGCGGGATGCCAGCTCATTGACACGTTCAGGATAGGCTGCCTGAATGTTGAAAAATTTGCTGTTCTTTAATTTTTCATATTGCTTCTGCCGCCAGGCCTTTCGCTTCTTATGAGAGATAATAAGAAAAGAGCGCAGTCGTATTTTCTGTTCTTCAGTGAAGAAACAGTCTGGATGCTGATAAAGTGTCGATAACTTTCTTTTGCGAAAGGAATCTCTTTCTTTTTTGGGAAGAACGGTAAGGGCTTCGGCGTAAATGGCAGCTTTTTTTAAATAAAATACAACTCCGTTATGGTCGGATTTTTCTTCTGTGTCTTTTTGATTCGCTACAAGATCCATAAATACAGAATCGTCATAGAAGTGACATACTGTGCCAGGTTTGCAGCCGGGCTCGCTCACCAGAGGCATGTCAAGTATTTTTTCCATTTCACGGAATCGGTGTACCCAACGTGCATGATCTTCTACAAATTGCTGACATCCTTCTACAATTTTTTTACGGTAATCTTCATTGTCAAGAAGTTTTCGCGCAATGCTGTTCGCCTGCGAAGGACTTTTAAAGACCGGCAGGTCGACATAGTCATGGATCATTTCCGTGAGTTCCGAACTCTCGGAGGAAAGGAGGCAGGAGTTGCTGGCAAGCACGTCAAATACCCGCCATGAAAAACCTGCGCCTTTAGCCTGGGGATGCATGGGGCTCAAGGAGATACGGGAGCTGTTGTAAAAGTCGCTGACTTCCTGCAGAGACCAGACGATCTGCGGATCAAAGCTGGCAGCAAGCTGGGGAAATGTGGTATCCAGAAATTCCCAGCGTCCGTTATGGGCACAGAGTTTTAAACCAAATTCTGTGAGAGAGGAAAGTACGGCTGCCCGGATATCAAAGAAAGGATAAAGGTCGGCTTCTTCCAGACCTTCTTTATAGTATATTTCAGGAAAATACTTTTTAAAGAGTTTTGCATAATCATATGTTTTTGTTGTGTAGAATTCATCCATCATGGATGAAAAATTATTATAAAAGTTATGTTTTTTAATAATATTTATATATTTTGAACTATAGAAAAAACGCATACCAAGAAAAGAAATATTACACTGATCTTTTATACTGCTTTTTATTGATGTTGCCATTGGCATGTAATGTATTAATTTTTCATTGTATCCAAGTTTTATATAATCATCTATCCATTTATCAACAATTGAAAATATTTTATATCTTGATAAATGAGAAAGTATATAGTCTTGATCGCAGAAGTAATGAGGATTATCGCCATCATAAATGACAACAGGTGCATTGCACTCATCAAGAATACATTGAGGTATTCTATGATTAAATGTGATTATAAGATCAGGAGAAAAGTCGCTTACAGTAGAGCTTATATAATTATTAATATGTATATCTTTAACTGTATTTGATGTATAGCTGTTAAAAATAGATGTATTTATATATAATACATCATTTCCACATTCAGAAAAACTTTTTGCAAGCCCTTCCATGATACTGACAGGGCGTTTTATATCGTTTTCCTGTAACTTGTAGTAGCTTATTAATATTTTTGCCATAATGGTCTCCAGACCGTTAATACATGAAGTATTTCAGTGCAATGTGAAAGTACCAAGCCCTTCTTGTGCCAGGTAAGGCTTTAGTATTTCCCTTTTACAGTTATTCCTGCCGGTACGTTTTTCGTCACGACGGAGCCGGCGCCGACCATGGCATTTTCTCCGATCTCAATTCCGGGAAGAATGGTTGCATTGGCACCTATGGAAGCGCCGCAACGGATGATGATCCCTTCAAGTTTGAAATCTCTGTTTTTTGATTTGGGATGTCTGTCGTTGCAGAACGTGACGTTGGGGCCGATGAAGACATTGTCTTCCACGGTGATGCCGTCCCATAACTGAACGCCGCATTTGACGGTGACGTCGTTGCCTATGATCACGTCGTTTTCGATGAAGCAGTGAGAACAGATATTGCATCCACTGCCTATGTGTGCACCGGGCAGCACTACGCAGAACTGCCAGATGCTGGTGTTTTCACCAATGTTTCGGCTTTGAACATCGGACAGAGGGTGTATCATGCGAGCTGTTCCTTTTTGAATGCGTCATAGCTGCGTATGTAGTCTTCCTCATGGTAATGTTCGCTGGCCAGAACCATGAGCACGCAGTTTTCCGAAAAATCGTACATTTCCCGCCAGACGAGGCCTTCGATCAGCAATCCCTTGTCCGGCGAGTCAAGATGATACTGGTTCTTCTGTGAATTATATTCGCACGAGACGGTGACAGACCCTGAAACGGCTACAAGCATCTGCTTCAAGTGTCTGTGCGCATGGAACCCGCGTGGTGTGTCGCTGTGGGTGCCGTAGATGTAGTACACGCGTAAGACTTCAAACGGTATGTCGCTTCCGCTTTCCAGAGCAATGAGAGAACCCCGTTCGTCACCATGCACGGAAAATTTGACGATTTCCGTATTAGGCTTCATTTTTCCCCCTGTCAGTAAAGTTCATGCTTTTCCTCCAGTACCTTCATGAGGTACTCGCGATAGGCACCTTTCTTCATGTCATTAATGAGATGCTGCATCTGCTCTTCATTGATGAATCCCTTGGCAAAGGCTATTTCTTCCACGCAGGCGATCTTGAGCCCCTGCCTCTTTTCAATGACCTGCATGAAGTGTGTGGCGTCGGCCAGCGAGTCCGGCGTGCCGGCATCCAGCCATACGATGCCGCGTCCCATGGGCACCACGCTCATGCGGCCTTCGGAAAGGTACATGTTGTTGAGATCGGTGATTTCCAGCTCTCCGCGTGCGGAAGGCGAAAGCATTGCCGCCTTTTTGCACACGTCCGGTGGATAGAAGTACAGTCCCACGGAGGCATAGTTCGACTTGGGATGTTCGGGCTTTTCCTCAATGCTGAGCGCACGGCGGTTCTCGTCGAACTCCACGACACCGAAACGCTCGGGGTCGGAAACATGGTAGGCAAAGATGGTGGCGCGTGTGCCTGTGTTCTGCTTTACGGCACGACGGTAGATCTTCATCTGATTGCCCATGTAGAAGATGTTGTCGCCGAGAATGAGACATACGTCGTCTTCAGCCACGAAATCCGCACCCAGAGTGAAGGCCTGAGCTATGCCTTTGGGTTCCGGCTGAATCTTGTAGGAGAGCTTCAGGCCGAGCTGGGAGCCGTCGCCGAGAAGCCGTTCGATGTTGGGCGTATCCTGAGGAGTGGAGATGATGAGAATCTCTCTGATGTCGAACAGCATCAGCGTCGAGAGCGGATAGTAGATCATGGGCTTGTCGTACACGGGCAGAAGCTGTTTCGACGTGATCCGCGTCAGCGGATAAAGCCGCGTGCCGCTTCCTCCGGCAAGAAGTATGCCTTTCATGGTATCTCCTTAGATTGCCGTTGTGTGTTGAGGTCTGGAAGGAATGGCGGCAGGGCGCATCCGGTAAAGCCTCGCGCCTCTGACGGCCGGTCTTGCGTGATGCCGCAAAAACTGATGACGGAGCCGAAGATGTTCGGCGGATTTTGAAGGATGAGGGATTGCCGGCCGAAGAGCGGACGAGAACGGTCCGGGACGGCCGTTCAGGAAAAGTTCATTCGAGGGAGCCCCTTTTTCTGTCGACGCGGTGCGGCACAGATGTCTGACAACGGCATCCGGGCGTTCTTCGCCACAGGAGGAGGCCTGCCGGACACGCGTCGGGCTCCGGCCGTCGACCTGAGAGCGGACGATGAGAACGGGAAGCTCATGCCATTCTATAATACGTTGAAAAAACATAAAAAGTTCTTCCTGCATGAAAGGAGACGGGACGTTTTTGGGGGGAAGGTGCATGATGCTTCGGCGTTTTGTTCGGGAGACGTCCGTTGCTTAAAATTTTACTGTCATATTGACTGACAGTAAAAATTATCAAAATTACGATGAAATTTCCACTTTAAAAATGTCGGCCTGAAATTGAAGAAAAATATGTATAAAATTATGTTATTACAGAGTATTGAATGATGTTTCGACGGAAGATCCGTATTGTTTTTCTCACGGCAGGACGTCGGTTGAGTCGGCTTGTTCTGCCGAGGTGGGCAGGCGGCCGGTCACCGTTTCATATTTTTGCGAGAGCGTAGCCCGCGGGCTGCCGAGGATGCCCTCGGGCGTCTTCAGACGGTTGATGTTCGGCGACGAAAAGGTCGGTGAGAATCTTCGGCCGTGCGCAGGATTCGTGCCGGTCGGAGCTTTTCGCTCATGACCGTGGTGCACACGGAGGCTCAGTTTCTGCAAGGGCCCGAAAAATATTCGTCTGTTTTGTTTGAGGAGCATGGCGCCATGCCCGGAGTGCCTTGTGTGTAGAGGAAAGGGTATGAGAGATCCATGATTATATGCCGCTGAGGCACGGCATCATGCCGGACGGATGTCGGCGGGAGCTTGAGGCGCCTCAGGTCATGAGGGGAGGACGCCTTTTTCAGGCGGGGGAGCGGCGGACAGGAGGCGGCCCGTCATGCCGGAGAGTCTGGGCTGCGGCGCAGAAGGCCGCTGCCCGGAAGGCAAGAGCTTTCGGAATGTTTTGAAGTCGGGAGACGAGCTTTCCCCCGGTCATGGCTTCGGGCGGTTTTGGGCCCAAAGAGACACGGCGGCTGCATGGTCCCGCGTCGGAGGCTATTCGGCGTTCTTTTTTTTCTGGCGACGTACCCGCAGCGTGTTGGGATGAACGCAGAGCAGTGCGGCGGCGCCGTCGTCTCCGCCTATGCGTCCGCCGGTATGGCGCAGAGCGTCGTCGATGTAGCTTTCCGTGAGTTCCCGGAGCGAGGGCCACGGAGAGGAGCGGAGCAGATTGCGCAGGGCGACCGGGCCGTTCCATGTCTCATCTGTCGAGGGGACGACCGATCCTGAGGGGACGGCGCCTGCTGCGAGGGGGCAGACGAAACGGGACTCGCAGGATGGCGGAGTCGCGGCGGCCAGCGTTTTGTCCAGCTTGTGTATCTGTTCCAGTTCGCTGCTCAGGATGTCGTCGAACTTGAAGCTGCTTCCCTTGAACCGGACCAGCAGTCTTTCCATGAGGTGTTCGAGTTCCCTCACGTTGCCGGGCCAGTCGTGCTGACAGAGCTTTTCCAGCTGCTCAGGCGTGAGACTGGGGAAATTGACGCCCATGCTTGTGGCCTTTTCGATGAGAAAAAGTCTGGCGAGCGCCGGGATGTCGCTGCGGTGCGCCCTGAGCGGAGGCACGTGCAGCACGCAGACGTTGAGCCGGTACCACAGATCTTCGCGGAATTTTCCCTGACGTACCATGCTCATGAGATCGCGGTGCGTGGCGGCGATGACGCGTATGTCGAGCGGTATGGCGTGGGCGCTGCCCACCTTGCGGATTTCCCGCTGATCGAGCACGCGCAGAAGGCGGGCCTGCATGGAGAGGGGAAGGTCTCCTATTTCGTCCAGAAAGATGGTGCCGCCGTTGGCGGCCTCGAAATAGCCGGTATGCGCGCCGTAGGCTCCGGTGAAGGCGCCGCGTTCATGACCGAACATCTCGCTGTCGACGAGCTGTTCGTTGATGGCTCCGCAGTTGACCTTGACGAAGGGACGGCTGGAGCGCAGCGACAGCTCCTGCACGGCGTTTGCCACGAGTTCCTTGCCCGTGCCGGTTTCGCCGAGAATGAGCACGGTGCAGTCGGTGGAGGCGGCCTGTTTGATCTGGGTGTAGAGATCGTGCATGCCCTTGGTGGCGCGCAGCCGGTTGGAGGCGCTGCCGCCGGGATTGCCTATGCGTTCGGCGGGCTTTATGTCGCCCTTGTTCATGAAGTCTTCGCGCAGGCTCTCGCCGAGAGGTGCGGTGAGCAGCAGGAGCTTGTCCACCAGTTCCCGGGAAAAGGTGTTGGCGATGTTGGAACAGAAGATGAGCTGAAAGGTCGCTTCGCCCACGGTGAAGAGCGGGATGCGCAGATAGGAGGCGAGATCCTCCTCGCGCAGGCTCGTCTGAACGTTCTTGAGCATGAAGGCGTTGTTGATGGTGTACGGACGCAGGGAGTCCGAGCCCATGAGCAGGTTGATCTGTTCCTGGGTGAAGTTGGTGGTGGCCAGCGTGCGCACGCGGTTGTGCGTGTCGGAGAGCGTGTCGGCAAGGGGAGTGAAGATGGAGGTCTTGTAGCGTCGGAATCCGCAGAAGATGCGAGTGAGGGGAAAGTGTTCACTCAGAATGCCGAAGAGATAGGTGAGGGCGGAGCCTATGCCTATCTGCCGGCTGAGCAGAACGCAGGATTTTGCGCACAGCGCCAGCTCATCGTCATTCAGGCGGAGCACCGAACCGCCGGACGCGGATTTTTTTTCATGAGGAACTTCGGCAGACAGAGGCATGGAATCTCCAGAGCTCGCGTGGACGGAAGGATGTTATTCCGCAACGACGAAAAGGCCGCGATATCTGAGGCTCAGGGTACGGGCGGTTTTTTCGGCGACGGAACGGGAGTGATAGGGACCGAGCTGAACGAAGTTGAGATCGTTGCCGTCGTGCGTGGCGATGCGGCAGCCGTAGCCCTGCGTGCGCATGAAGTCCGCGAGATTGACGGCCCGGGGGCGTTCCCGGAAGGACCCTATCTGAACGTAGAAGAGGCCGAGCATGTCGCCGTCGGGCGTGAAGAACGACGGCTCTCTCCCGTCTTCCAGAGCAATGAGACGAACGCGCGCCGTGCCCTTGCCGAGCATGCCGAGATCCCTGGCGGCTGCGCGGGAAAGATCGATGATGCGGCTGTCGACAAAGGGACCGCGGTCGTTGACGCGCACTTCCGTGGTTCGGCCGTTTTCCAGATTGATGACGCGAAGGCGCGTGCCGAAGGGCAAGAGCTTGTGGGCGGCCGTCATGGCGTTCTGGTTGTAGCGCTCGCCGTTGGAAGTCTTTTTGCCGTGAAATCCGGGGCCGTACCAGGAGGCCACGCCGGTTTCCACGAAATCGTGCGCGGATTTGAGGGGGTAGTAGGTCTTGCCGCGTACCGTGTAGGCGCTGGTGCCCCGATAGCGGCCGTTCTGATAACCGGTGTTTCTGGTGGAACAGCCCCCGAGAACGAGGGCGGAGACGGCCAGAAGGCACAAAATCGCGAAAAGCGGTCGATAGGGTCTGGACATGGTTTCTGCCTGAAGCGAACGGAAGACGCCCGGAGGCCCGGCACACCATGTGCCCGAGGGCGGGCAGGCTTCCCGTCATCATGAATCATGCGGAGCGATTTGTCCAGACCGTGAGCTTGCCGCGGCTGCTGCACCGTCGCTCATGCCGCGGTTTTCCGGAGGCGGGGCGGAGAATTTTTCCCTGTCGGCAAAATATGAGAAAAAGGGGTGGTTGACCATTTGCCAAACAGAGAGGCATGACTTATCTTCTGCCTTGTTCCAACGACTTTTTCTGGAGATACCCATGATCAAGTTTCTGATCGGCAAAATATTCGGCACCCGCAACGAACGCTATCTCCGTTCCCTGCGTTCCAAGCTGAAGAAGTGCAACGCCCTTGAACCGCAGATGAAAGCTCTCTCCGATGAGGAGATCCCCGCAAAACTCGCGGAATACCGCGATCAGGTGCAGAACGGCGGCCGCTCGCTGGACGACGTGCTGCCCGAGGTGTTCGCCCTGGTGCGCGAAGCCTCCTCCCGCGTCATGGGCATGCGTCACTACGACGTGCAGCTCGTGGGCGGCATGGTGCTGCACGCGGGCAAGATCGCGGAAATGAAGACCGGTGAAGGCAAGACCCTTGTGGCCACGCTGCCCGTGGTGCTCAACGCGCTTTCCGGCAAGGGCGTGCACGTGGTCACCGTGAACGACTATCTTGCCCGCCGCGACGCGGAGTGGATGGGCCGTCTCTACAACTTCCTCGGGCTTTCCGTGGGCGTCATCGTGCAGGGGCTGACCGATGATGAGCGCAAGGCCGCCTATGCCTGCGACATCACCTACGGCACCAACAACGAGTTCGGCTTCGACTATCTGCGCGACAACATGAAGTTCTATGCCGAGCAGCTCGTGCAGCGCGGCCACAACTTCGCCATCGTGGACGAAGTGGACTCCATTCTCATCGATGAGGCCAGAACGCCCCTCATCATTTCCGGTGCGAGCGACGAATCCACCGAACTGTATCAGGCCATGGACGCCGTGGTTCGCCAGCTCAAGGCCGAGGAAGACTACACGCTTGACGAAAAGGCCAAGACCGCCATGCTTACCGACGCGGGCGTGGCCAAGTGCGAAAAGATTCTCGGCATCGACAACCTTTTCGATCCCGCGAGCATTTCCTATCAGCATCACATTCTTCAGTCGCTCAAGGCGCATCACTGCTTCAAGCGCGATGTGGACTACATCGTGAGCGACGAGGGCAAGGTGGTCATCGTCGACGAATTCACGGGACGTCTCATGCCCGGCCGCCGTTTCAGCGACGGCCTGCATCAGGCACTGGAAGCCAAGGAAGGCGTGAAGGTCGAAGCCGAGAACCAGACGCTTGCCAGCATCACCTTCCAGAACTACTTCCGCATGTACGACAAGCTGGCGGGTATGACCGGCACGGCGCAGACCGAAGCCGTGGAATTCGATCAGATCTATCATCTGGAAACCATCACCATTCCCACCAACAAGCCCATGATCCGCAAGGATCTGCCCGACCTCATCTTCCGCACGCAGCGCGAGAAGTACCATGCCATCATCGAGTCCATCAAGGAACTCTACAAGACCGGACAGCCCGTGCTCGTGGGCACCATTTCCATTGAGACGTCCGAGCTTCTTTCCTCCATGCTCAAGAAGGAAGGCGTGCCGCACAGCGTGCTGAACGCCAAGCATCACGCCGAGGAAGCGGCCATCGTGGCGCAGGCCGGTCAGAAGGGACATGTGACCATCGCCACCAACATGGCCGGCCGCGGCACCGACATCGTGCTCGGCGAAGGCGTGAAGGAACTCGGCGGTCTGCACATCCTCGGCACGGAACGTCATGAAAGCCGCCGCATCGACAATCAGCTGCGCGGTCGTTCCGGCCGTCAGGGCGATCCCGGTTCCTCCCGCTTCTATCTCTCGCTGGAAGACAACCTCATGCGGCTTTTCGGTTCGGAACGCATTTCCGGCCTCATGGAAAAGCTGGGCATGAAGGAAGGCGAGCCCATTGAGAACCGCATGGTGTCCAAGGCCATTGAAAACGCCCAGAAGCGCGTGGAAGGCCACAACTTTGAAATACGCAAGACGCTGCTCGACTACGACAACGTCATGAACCAGCAGCGCGAGGTCATCTACACGCTTCGCCGCGACCTCATGCAGCTGCCCGATGTGGAAGGCGTGCTTTTCGACTTCGTCGACGAAGTGCTCGACAACATCTATCAGCCCGTGGAGGCCATCAAGGAAGCTCCCGACGCCCAGATGTGCGCCGAGGTGAACAGCCGTCTCATGGAAACGCTCAACATCGCGCGTGCCATGCCCGAGATGACCATGAGCGCCATTCCGTCCCGCGAGCAGTCTCTCGAGGCCGTAAAGAAGATATTCCAGGAGCTGCGCGAGGAGGCCGGGCCCGTATACAACGACATTCTGCGCTATTTCCTGCTGGAATCGCTCGACCGCTGCTGGAAGGATCATCTGCGCGCCATGGACTATCTGCGTGAAGGCATAGGACTGCGCGGCTACGCTCAGCGAGATCCCAAGCGTGAATATCAGAGCGAAGGTCTGGCCATGTTCAAGGAAATGCTCTTCCGCATTCATGAAGGCGCGCTCACTTCGCTTACCCATGTGCGCATGAAGCGTGTGGAAGCCGAGCCTGCGGAGAATGCCGAGGGCGACGCGGCGCAGCCGGAAGGCGAGGGGGACGCGGTGCAGCCTGTCGAAGAAGCGGGCGTTCCCGCTGCGGAAGAAAAGCCTGCCGAAGAAGCGTCTGCGGAACCGGAAAAGGCTCCCGAGCCGGAGGAGCCGGCCGGGCAGCCCAAGGCTGAGCCGCCGCTGAATCTCCGTCACAAGACCGATCCCGCCGCCATGGGTGACGGCGGAGCGTCCGCGGTGAAGGAAGAGCATCACCTCTACAACGGCGTGAAGGTGGGACGGAATGATCCGTGCCCCTGCGGCAGCGGCAAGAAGTTCAAGAAGTGCTGCGGCAGAAATCTGTAGAACGATGAACGATCCCCGCGGTTCCTTAGGTTCCGCGGGGATTTCTGGTTAAAATTTCCCCCATCCGGGCTGAGTTTCCCGAAAAGTCATTGCATGCGGGGCAATGAAGGCCGCGCAGATGCCGCGTCCGGCTCCGGTTGCAGGAGCGGTCTTTCGGCATGCCGCCCCGGGGCGCAGGAACACACTGGTAGTCCGTACGCCCCGGCGGAGGAAAAGGCCGATGAAGCATGACGGTTTTGGCCGGGATGCGACATGGTGCGCATTCAGGGGGCCTGCCGGCGAGGCGACCTGATCAGGCGAGGAAGGCTGATGCGCCCGGCGGCGCATTGTCCGGAGGGAAGGATGTTTGGGGAAGCATGATTGAGGAGGTGACGGGGCATGATACGCAGAGGAATGAAACGCGACATTGATGCGGTGGAGCGACATTATGAGGAGCTTTTCACGTTTGAGGAGAAGCGCGGCAGTCGTACCAACTGGAAGAGAGGCGTGTATCCGACACGAAGCGTGGCGGAAAAAGGCGTGGAGGACGGCACGCTGTATGTGATGGAAGAGGACGGGAAACTGTGCGCCAGCATGATTCTCAATCAGGTTCAGCTCGAGTCGTACGCCTCCATTCCTTGGCTTTACCCTGCGGAGCCGGACAAGGTGCTTGTCATTCATACGCTCTGCGTGCCGCCCTCGCAGGCGGGCAGGGGCGTAGGTTCGGGCATGGTGCGGTTTGCGCTGGAGGAAGGTGCCCGGCGCGGCTGCGAGGTGATGCGCCTGGATACCTGGGAGAATAATGAGCCCGCCGCAAACATGTACCGGCGTCTGGGCTTCCGCTATGCCGGCAAGTCGGCCGTGCTGTTTGCGGACGCCATTTCCGAGAACCTTATTTTTCTTGAAAGAAGAATCCTCGAGCCGGAGGGCGTATCCGAGGCGCGGAAGTAGCGTGAGAGCGACGGCGGGCGTGAGATCTGTAAGGATGGACGTCATGGACATACCGAGGTCTGTCGCAAGGATTCTCTTGAGACGTTTTCGGATAGCTCAGGGGAGGAGCTCTCGGCAGGAGGGCGCATCACGGGTGCTGCGTCGTGCGGCAGTCCGGAGAAAGAAACGAGCCTCCGCAGAATGGCGGCATGACGTTCTGCAACAATCTACTTGTATATTATGCGGTGCTGTTTGGCGGTCAAGCACT
>NZ_CAJJIC010000067.1 GCF_905187505.1 uncultured Mailhella sp. | reverse complement strand
GGTTTCGGGCCGTCCCGGGGGGACGGCCCTGCCGCGGCAGGTCTTCCACGGCAGAATGGGACGCCGTTCTCTGTCGGCGGAAACGGCTATGGCTCCTGCCGGACAATACTTTTCGCACAAAAAGCAGGACTGACAGTCCTGAAGATAGGTGATGACGGGACGCTTCTCCTCATCGGGACGCAGCACGTCCTGCGGGCAGTAGGTGATGCAGCGGCCGCAGCGGATGCACTTGTCGTAATCTATATGACGGATGCCCATTATATGTTCTCCCCAAGTTTTCTGGCTGCGGCAATGGAGGCATGCAGTTCGCGCTTGTGCTCGGGACGGAGCGGATAACGGTCGATGGGAATATCCTTCGTGCGGAGCGCAAGGTCTCCGTCCTTCTGTTCCACGAGAATCCACTTCAGCCAGTTTTCGTTATCGATTTCAGGGTAGTCGAGGCGCAGATGGGAGCCGCGGCTTTCCTTGCGGTACAGGGCGGCGGTAAGCATGACTTCCGCGCTCAGAACCATGTTTCTGGCCTCGAGCGCGAAGCGCAGACCGTGCGCATCGAGAGCGCGCAGGCGCGGAACGTCGTATTTCTTGATCTCCTGAATGCGCTTCAGGGCGGCAAGCATCTTTTCTTCCGTGCGCAGAATATACACGTCGTAGGGGAACAGCGCTTCCTGCACGGCGAGAACCACGTGCGAAGGATCCACGCCCTGCGGATGGTTGAGCGGCTCGGAGAGCTTCTTCACCACCTCGTCGATCTCCTTCTCGTCGAGTTCCACGTCACCCACGGTGCGGGCATATTTTGCGCTGGCCTCGCCCACGGCGGCGCCGGTGGTGGAGGCGGCGGGCATGGCGTAGGCGCAGAAGCCTTCCACGCCCGAGGTCGGCCCGTAGGCGGCGTCGCCCGCGGCATACAGACCTTCCAGCGTGGTACGACCGTCAAGATCGATATACAGACCGCCGCCGAAGCCCACGTTGCCTATGAGCGCGGACACCCAGCTGAGCTTTCCCTTGATGACCCTGCGGTCCTTGTCCACGTAGCCCGCCTGCTCGTAGGAACGATACATGAGCGGCAGGGTGCGCTCAAAAAGCTCCCAGTCCTTGGGCGTGTAGGAAGAGTAGTCGAAATACAGAGGGCCGCGGCCGAAATGCACCTCAAGAGCCATGGAGGCGGAGATGCGCCACAGATTGCCGTGAGAGGCGTATTCCGGGTCGTACTTGGCGGTAAAGTCCTCGCCGAGGGCGTTCACGAACTTGGCGCCGAGGCCCTGCGACACGTTCATGCCGTGCGTGGCGAAATTGCCGTGCGTGAGCTGATGGCAGTTGAATTCGTAGTTGGCAAGCGCCGCACCGGCCTCAAGGCCCATGATGTGCGCGTCGCCCGTTTCCATGTGCAGGTCGGCGTAATGGGACTTGTAGGCCTGGGCGCCGGTGGTGAGCACCACGGCCTTCGCCTTGACCACGTACATCTCGCCCGTCACCCCGTGGAAGCCCACCACGCCGCGGATGACCTTCGGATTGCCCTTCTCATGAAGCAGCGCGTCCACCATGACGCGGTCCACGATGTGCACGCCCTTGTCCTTACAGACCCTGCGCATGACTTCCATGAACTGCGGGCCGTGGAACATGAGCGTCTTGATGGGGCGCTTGTCCGAAGAGCCCTGCCCTTCAATGCGGTTGTAGGTGCCGTCCTCGTTCTTCTCGAACACCACGCCCCAGCTCTCGAGCTCCTTCACCCTGTCGCCTATGGTGTCGAAGTGCTTTTTGAGCCAGTCCTGATCGTTGATGAAGAAGCCTTCCTCCACGGCCTTGCCGTACCACAGGTCAAGAGAGTCCTCTTCCTTGAGGTAGGCCTTGAACGAACCGGCGCCGAAGGTGCCGCAGCCGCTCTTTCCGACATATCCCTTGTCGAGAAGAATGACGTCGGCTCCGTTTTCCGCCGCCTTGACGGCCGCAAACGTTCCGGCAGGGCCGCCGCCTGCGACCACAACATCGCATTGCAGAGTTTTCATGCATTTCTCCTGATGAGCAAAAAAGCGTTTCCGCTCCAAATCATATGAAAACAAACACTTTCATGACGTTCTCATGAAGAGTACATGACGCGGCCGTCATGCTCAACCATAATTTTCGCCGACTCCGCCTTCACAATGTGCCGAAAAATGTCCCGGGAGCAGCCCTTTTTTGAAAAATCCGGTCTCTGCGTGCCGCAACTGCAGACAAAACGCAAAAAATCCCGCCTTCCGCCGGGGGACGGCGGCGATGTCGAAACATATCTGTACTGCCCGTCACGGCAATTTCTTTGCTCATTCCGCCCCGTCGCTCTCCCGGGAAATGCCGTACCGCCGCATCTTGGCATAAAGCGCCGAGCGACTGATCTTCAGGATGGACAGCGCTCCGTGCGCGCCGTCTATGCGCCAGTTGGTCTTCCTGAGCGCAGCGACAAGGCATCGTTTCTCCGCCTCTTCCAGCGAAAGAGGCTCCTGCGGAGGGCGTTCCGATGAAAGAGGCACGGGGGCGACGCCCTGCCCGGAGCGGGATGTCCGTTCCTCAAACTCTTCCTGGAAGCTCAGCGTCCGGCCGCCGCTGAGAATGACGGACTGTTCGACGACATTGCGCAGCTCGCGGATGTTTCCGGGCCACGACCACTGTTCCAGCCGTCGACGGCAGGCTTCCGAAAAGTCCCGCACGACCTCGCGCCCATGTCGATGGGCAAAATGGCGCAGATAATACCTCGCCAGCGGAAGAATGTCCTCGCGGCGCTCGCGAAGGGGCGGGATCTTCAGACAGATGACGGCAATGCGGTAGTAAAGATCCGCGCGGAACAGTCCCTTGCGCACGGCCTCTCCCAGATTCCGGTTCGAAGCAGCCACGAGCCGGAAGTTGATGCTTATGGGACGGGTCCCCCCCACGCGCAGAAAATTCCTCTCCTGCAGAACGCGGAGCAGCTTGGCCTGCACCCTGGGACTCGCCTCCGTGATTTCATCAAGAAAAAGCGTCCCGTTTTCGGCCAGTTCCACCAGACCTATCTTGCTGTTCATGGCGCCGGTGAAGGCGCCCTTCTCATGGCCGAAAAATTCGCTTTCAAAAAGCTCGTCCTGCAGACTGGCCATGTTGATGGTGACAAGCCGGCCGCTTCTGCCGCTGCGCTCATGAATGCGCCTTGCCAGCATTTCCTTGCCCACGCCGGACTCTCCGTTGAGCAGGACCGCCGCATCCGTGCCGGCCGCGTTGTCCACGTCCGCAAGAAAATTCTGCATCCTCGGGGAAACGCATATCATTTCCCTCATGTCTTCGCCGGAAGAGACGGCATTCTGTCTTTTGCGGTCCATTTCCAGCGTCAGCATGCACGGCCAGGTAAGCACACGGCTTATGTCCCGCAGAAGCGTTTCATCCAGAAGCACCCGCAGTCTCTCGGGAACGCTTCCCGCAAGACAGAGCACGTACATGCCGTACGGACGGCAGTCGAGCGGCAGGCCCACGAACATTCCGCGACTCTCGCCCCGCACGGCCAGACTGTCCAGCATGACGGGTTCTCCTTCCGCCACCAGCTCCGCTATTTCCTCCATGGACGCAGGCACGGGGAAATTTCCGTCCGCTTCTGCCGTGCGCTCCATGAGTCTGAGCGGTGCGGAAGGCTGGGAGCGATGATAGAGCCACCCTTCCGACGCACCGAGCAGTCTGCCCGATTCCGTAAGCAGAATGCGGGCGAATTCCTCAAACGAAAGGCCGGATCTCCGGGGGGCGAACGTGTCCCTAAACTCCTCCACCAGCGAACGTGCGGAAAAGTTTCCCTCCTCCGGCACGACCGCGCAGGAAGGCACGAGTCGAAGCAGCCTTTCCGGCCACAAAGCCTTAAGATACGGATAGGAACGCCACGCCTCGTGCACGAGAAGTTCCGCTTCCGCCCTGTTTTCTTCCAGCAGCAGAGAGGCCAGAAAAAGACGGGACTGATCCGCGCCCATCACGTTGTGGGCGGCGTCCAGCGCGGCAATGCTCCTGCGATAGAAACGTACGGCTTCCGATCTGTTTCCGTCCCGTTCAAGCATGCGGCCCTGCACGCGAAGGGCCACGCCGCAAAGAAGCCTGTTCGGTCCGTCAAGACAGCGGGCAAGCTCATCCTCAAAGCAATAGCAGGGAAGCGGCGGCATTCCCTGTTCATGCAACAGGGCGAGCAGCTCCAGAAAAATGCCGTTGAGATACACGGGCCGCTGATATCCCTCGGCCTCGGCCCTGGCGAGGGCCGGACGAAGCACCTTGTACGCCGCCGTAAGATTGCCCGAAAACATATGGTAGAAGGCCAGGTGCCGCAGCGTGGTCACCGAACTGGCCACGTCCGTTTTTCTCGTCATGCCGGTAAGCGCCATGTCGAGCTGTTCAAGCGCCTGTTCGCTCTTTCCCATGCGCAGGTATACGAAGGCAAGCTGACTGCGAAGATTGCGCGAAAGCGAGGAATCGCTGCTCACATCCGCCTGACGCAGTCTGGTAAGCAGAAGTCTGGCCGCAAGATCGAAATCCCCCCGGTTGGCGGCCGCAAAGCTCCAGTGTCGGGCGTAGAACATTTCAAAGTAGCGGCGCCGCTGAATGCGCATCTGACGACTGGCCCTGGAAAAAAAGCTCATGGCCTGCTCGTAGTCCCCTTCCAGAAAGGCAAAAATGCCCAGATACGGCACGGCCTTTTCCACAAGAACGGGGTCCTTCAACGTGTCGAACACCTTCTTGCCGCGGGTCATGAAGGCATGAAGACGAGGACTGTTGTGCTCGGGAATGTTGCACACGTTGAGCGAACCTATGAGCAGATCGACCAGCGCCGTTTCCCCCTCGTCCCCGAGCTCGAGGGCCCTGTCCCGAACCTGAAAAAAGAACTGCGGAAGATCCGGAATGAAGACGCCCGAACAGACGATGAACAGGTGAAGCTCGCGGCACAGCGCCAGAAAGCGCTTCACCTCCTGCGGACGTGCCGGACAGAGACGACGCATTCTTTCCAAAACGAACATGAGCATGGCGCGCACGTCATCCGCGGCAAGCGCCTGAATGCGCTCCTCGCCCAGCTTCAGGAAGGCTTCCAGAGCGTCCAGTTCCCCGCCGCGGGCCATGCGGAGCAGAAAGCCTTCCAGAGGCGTCTCGCCGGAAAGCCCTTCCAGTTCCGCCACGGCGTCACCGTGGCGCAGGAGAATATCGTCAAGCGCGGCAGGCTCCTCCTTCGTCTCCTTTCGGACAGAAGGCGGCCAGTTCTGCAACGAGCAGCCCGAAAGACTCTCCAGGAGCTCACGGCGGAAGTGTGCGCCGAGAAGCTCCCGAACAAATGCCGCCACGGCCTCGCTTTTTGTCCATGCCGCCTGTTTCATGCGCCCCTCCTGAGCTTATTGCCGTTTATGACGACGTTTTGTCATGTCCTCGGAAATATATCTGTGTTTTTTACGAACATCAAGAAACGATTCTGTCTTTTTTACGCACATTTTTCTTCAGAAAAACATACGCGGAAAAATAAAAAGACAACAAAAAATAACGAGTTATAGGCATGGCATGTTTCTTGCAGCATGCAAGGCAACCATTTCAATGCGTTTCTCTCTTTCCGTCATTGCAATCTGCCAAGGAGCTTCCATGATTCAAAGCATCGATCCCGCAGCCTGTACCGGATGCGGCACCTGCACAAAAACCTGTCCGCTCGACGTCTTCCGTCTCGTCACGCAGGAGGAGGAAATGTCCCCCTGCATGGCGGCCTGTCCCGCCGGCGTGGACATCCGCCGAAACAACTATCTCATCCAGCAGGGTCGTCTGGACGAGGCCGCGGAAAACTTTCTGAACTACAATCCCTTCCCCGGCATCACGGGACGCGTCTGCTTCCATCCCTGCGAATCGAAGTGCTCCCGCGCCAAGGTCGATGAGGCCGTCAACATCAACGCCGTGGAACACGTGCTCGGCAACCGGATCATGGATCTTCCCCAGGAAAAAGTCACACGGCGGCACATCTCCAAGGTCGCCGTGGTCGGCTCCGGACCGGCCGGACTCTCCTGCGCCTGGTACCTCGCAAGGATGGGTTATCCCGTCACGGTGTTCGAGGCAAAGCCCTTCCCCGGCGGCATGCTGCGCTACGGCATTCCCGCCTACCGGCTGCCCGATGAGGTCATCACCTCGCAGGTGGAACGGCTGGAGAAGATGGGCGTGGAGTTTCGCTGCAACACGCTTGTGGGGGACGACGCCGACATCAGCATCGATGATCTGAAAAAGCGCGGCTTCAAGGCCATCATGCTCGCCCCGGGAGCGAGCGCGGCCAGAAAGGTGGACATCGAAGGCGTTGAGGCCGGGGGCGTGCACTGGGGACTCGAATTCCTCTGCGCCTGCCGCGGCGATGAAAAGCCCGAAATTTCCGGCGACGTGGTGGTCATCGGCGGCGGCGACGTGGCCGTGGACGCGGCCATAACGGCAAAGCGCCTCGGCGCCTCCCGCGTGCACATGGCCTGTCTTGAATCCCGCGACGCCATGCCCGCCTATCCCCACAACCAGAAGGACGCCGAGGACGAGGGCGTGGAATTCCACTGCGGCTTCGGACCGGCGCGCATTCTCACGGAAGACGGCCGCGTTTCCGGCGTGGAACTTCATGCCTGCACCAGTCTGAAGGATGACTCCGGGCGCTTCAACCCGCAGTTCGACACGTCCTCCGCGCTGCATCTTGCCGCCTCCCACGTCATTTTTGCCATCGGCCAGAAGTCCGAACTGGATGGATTTTCTCATGACGTCACGGTGGAGCGCGGGCGCATCGTCACAGAAGAGGTGACCTTCGCCACTTCCGAGTGGGGCATCTTTGCCGCAGGGGACGCGGCCACGGGACCCGCCTCCGTGGTTGCCGCCATTGCCGGCGGCAGAGAATGCGCCACCTCCATCGACCGCATGCTGAAAGGCGCGGACATGACCGGCGAGAGGGGCAGAAAACGTCCCTGCGTGCCGGACGACAAACTGCCCGGCGAAGGCATACGTCACGACCCCCGGCATGAGCGCACCCTCCTGCCCGAGGATCCGGAACATCCCTTTGCGGAACGCTCAAAGCCTCTGGACATGGAAGCGTGCTTTGCCGAAGCGCTGCGCTGCATGACCTGCGGCAGCAAGTCCCGCATCACCTACACCGACGACTGCATGACCTGCTTCAACTGCGAGCTCAACTGTCCCTCCGGCGCCATATTCGTTCATCCCTTCAAAGAACGCTTCGCCAGAACCCTTGACCAGATTGAAGTCGCCAAGAGCTGAACCCGGAGGACATCATGAAAAAGAACAGCGGATACGAATACACGACCGACCTTCTCGTCATAGGCTGCGGCTTCAGCGGCATGTGGGCCGCCATGCGGGCCAAGGACTTTCTTGACGACGTGCTGGTGGTGGACAAGGGCCCCCGCGACTGGGGCGGACTCGGCGGGCTTTCCGGCGGCGACATGATCGTGAAGCAGCCCGACATGAACCTCGACGATTTGCTCGACGATCTCGTGTACTACTACGACGGCCTTGCGGACCAGCGCATTCTGGCGCAGATACTCACCCAGTCCTATGAACGCTTCATGGACTTTGAAAACTGGGGCCACAAGTTCGTGCGCAACGACAAGGGGGAACTGTGCTTCATTCCGCAGCGCGCCCTCGATCACATGCGCTACTACTATTACCATCCCTACGGCATGGGCGGCATTGAAAAGGCCCGCCTGCTCAAGCAGGAATGCGAAAAGCGCGGCGTGCGTCGCCTCGGCCGCACCGTCATCACCGACATCATCACCGACGGCGAGCGCGTGACCGGCACCGTGGGATTCCACTCCCAGAGCGGCGTTCCGGTGTTCATCAGGGCGCGCGCCGTGCTGCTTGCCACCAACACCGGCGGCTGGAAGCCCTCCTATCATCAGAACACCCCGGCAAGCGAAGGCGTGAGCATCGCCTGGAACGCGGGCTGCGCCATGCGCAACTTCGAGTTCTGGAAGGTATGGAACGTGCCCGTGGACTTCGCCTGGGAAGGCCAGACCGGTCTTCTGCCCAAGGGCGCACGCTTTCTCAACAACAAGGGAGAGGACTTCATGCGCAAGTACTCGCCCAAGTTCGGCGCCAAGGCCGATCCCCACTACAACACGCGCGGCATGGTGTGCGAGGTGCGCGCAGGCAACGGCCCCATCGTGTTCGACTGCAGCCAGATGAAGCCCGAAGACGTGGAAACCATGCGTCCGCGCGCCGGATGGATGGGCCTCAACGACAAGAAGCTGCGCGCCATGGGCATAGACTTCTTTGCCCAGAAGCTCCAGTGGATGCCGCAGGTGCGCCACACCTACGGCGGCATCGTGGCCGATCTCGACGGCTCCACGGCCGTGAAGGGTCTCTACGCCGCAGGCCTTGCGCGCAACCCCGATCCCGGCGTGTACATGGGCGGCTGGGCCACCTGCATCACCGCCACCACGGGCTACTCCGCCGGAGAGGCCGCCGCGCACTTCGTGCAGGGCCACGACGCCGTTCCCTTCGATCACGCGCTGGCGGAAGAAAAGCTGGACGGCCTGCTCAAGTACCTCGGCCGGGACGGCATCGCGCCCAAGGACGTCATTGACGACATGCGCACCGTCATGAGCGCCCCGGACATCGCCCTCATGAAGACCGGTCAGGGACTCACCCGCGGTCTCGACCGCGTGGCCGAAGTGCGCGAGGAATTCGCTCCCCGCATGGGTGCGCGCGACGCGCACGAGCTTGCCAAGCTTTTTGAAGCGCAGTCCACCATCCTCCTTACGGATCTCAGCCTCACCGCGGCGCTCACCCGCAAGGAATCCCGTGCAGGCCACTTCCGCGAAGACTATCCTGAACGCGACAATGCACACTGGCTCAAGTGGATAGAGCAGAAGCAGGTGGACGGACGGCGTGAACTGCACACCGTGCCCGTGCCCGTCGACGAATATCCGGTCAAGCCCTACCGCTACTACATGGACAACTTCAACTGGCCTGAACACCGGCATGCAGGCTAGTTCCGCCCGCAGCGGAACGACACGGCGCGGCCGTCCCCCGGCGGTCGCGCCCCTCTCCTGCCCTCCCGCGTGAAAAATATCCCATCTTTTTCGAGGAAAAGCATGAGCACTGCCATATCAGCGAAAAAACGCCCCCTCTCCCTCTCCTACTACATCCACACCGTCGTCTGCCTCATCATCATGTTCGGCGTAGGGCAGCTTCCTCCCCTTGAACCGCTCACCCCGCTGGGCATGAACCTCGTGGGCATCTTCCTCGGCGTGCTGTACGGCTGGATATTCATCGAAATCGTCTGGCCGAGCCTCGCCGGTCTTCTGGCCATGATGCTCATCGGCGGCATGACGCCCGTCAAGCTGCTCAACAACAGCTTCGGTCATCCCATCGTGCAGATGATGTTCTTCATCTTCGTGTTCTGCGCCACCATCAACTACTACGGCCTGTCCAAGTTCATCTCGCTGTGGTTCATCACGAGAAAGTGCGTGTGCGGCCGTCCGTGGCTGTTCACCTTCACCTTCCTCGCCTCCATGTTCATTCTCGGCGCACTCACCAGCGCCTCGCCCGCCGCTCTCATAGGCTGGAGCATTCTCTACGGCGTATGCGAAGTGTGCGGCTACAAACGCGGCGACGGCTACCCCACCATGATGGTGTTCGGCATCGTGTTCGCCACGCAGATAGGCCAGTCCATGATTCCCTTCAAGCAGGTCGCGCTCACCGTGTTCAGCGCCTATGAGACCATGTCCGGAAGCGGCATCGACTACGCAAAATACATGATCATCGCCTGCCTCATCTGCGTGCTCTGCTCGCTGTTCTTCATTCTCATGGGCAAGTACGTGTTCCGGCCGGACATGTCGAAGCTGCGCGACCTCAAGGCCGACGACCTCGACAGCGAAGGCGCGCTCAATCTCAACAACGTGCAGAAGACCATTCTCGTCTTTCTGTTCATGCTGGTGCTTCTGCTGCTCGCCCCGAGCTTTCTGCCCGCCGACTTCTTCCTCACCCGCTTTCTCAAGGCCATAGACAACACCGGCGTCGTCATCCTGCTTGTGACCATCATGGCCTGCATACGCGTGGACGGAAAGCCCCTGCTCAACTTCAAGGTGATGGTCGACTCCGGCGTGACCTGGGGCATCGTGCTTCTTCTCGCCTTCGTGCAGCCTCTCACCATAGGCATGGCCGCGCCCGACAGCGGCATCACCGACTTTCTCATGGGCCTCATCATGCCGCTGTTCGGCGAAAGCTCTCCCATGACCTTCGCTCTCATCATCGGCTTCGGTGCCATGCTGCTCACCCAGGTCATGAACAACGGCGCCGTGGGCGTGGTGCTCATGCCCGTGATCTACAGCTTCAGCCAGGCCACGGGCATGGCTCCTGAAATTCCGCTCATCATGGTGGTCATGTGCGTGCACTTCGCCTTCCTCACGCCCGCCGCAAGCGCCAGCGCAGCCCTGCTGCACGGCAACGAGTGGAGCAACACCGCCGTCATATGGAAGACCGCGCCCATCGCCATCATCGGAGCCTACCTCTCCACGGCCATCGTCACCATGCTGCTCGGTCCCGTTCTCTTCTGACCGGACAAGAGGCTCGGAACGATCTTCCCCCTTTCCAGGCAAAATTCTCCGGTCTCCTTCCCCTGAGACCGGAGAAGCGCCGGATAAAAGACGGAACTTTCGTCCGTCACCTCCTCAAGACGGAGCGCTCCCGAAAAGCCATGCCCGGGAACGCTCCGCATTTCAACGACGCTCCCTTCCGCAGAAGACGTTTCCGCCCTCCGCGGCATGAGCGCCGACGGAACGATTAAAACGACGTGCGCCGGAACGGATCCCGCTCCGGCGCAGCCGCGTCTTTTTCCGATGTCCCGCAGGAGTCCTACAGGGCGTCCTTGCCGCATTCTCCCGTACGTATGCGAATGACGTTGTCCACGGGCAGTATGAATATCTTTCCGTCACCCACCGAACCGGTACGGGCGTTTTCCAGAATGATCTTTATGGCCGCATCGACCTTTTCCTCTTCCATGACGATTTCCAGCATCATCTTGGAGCGGAAATCCACCTCCATCCTCTGCGAGCGGTAAATTTCCGTATGTCCGCGCTGGCGGCCGAAGCCCCGCACTTCCATGAGCGTGGCGCCGCCTATGCCTATGGAGCTCAAGGCCTCCTTCACGCGGTCCACGGTTTCCAGTCTCAGAATCACCTGCAACTTTTTAAGGGACTCTTCCTTCTGCATGACAGTATCCTCGTCAGTCTGTAATTATATCTGGTAGCCGGATTCGGAATGCTCCGAAATGTCGAGACCCGTCACTTCCTTTTCCAGCGGCACGCGCAGTCCCACAAGCTTGTCGGTAAGCTTGAGCAGCGCGAAGCTGACCGGGAAGCAGAAGCCCACGGTGGCGACGACGGACACGAACTGCACCCAGAGCTGATGGGGATTGCCGTACAGAAGGCCGTCCACGCCGTTGACCTCGGCACAGGCGAACACGCCCGTAAGCAGCGCGCCGAGCACACCGCCCACGCCGTGAATGCCCACCACGTCGAGAGCGTCATCATAATTGAAAAGTCTCTTGAGGAAAATGCCGCCATAGCAGACCGCGCCGCCGAGAAGGCCCATGACAATGGCCGCCCAGGGCTCCACGAAACCTGCCGCAGGGGTGATGACCACAAGGCCGGCCACGGCACCGGAAGCCGCGCCGAGCACGGTGAAGTGACCGGTATGCCAGCGTTCGACGGCAAGCCAGCCGAGGATGGCGCAGCCCGCGGAAAGATGCGTGGTCACAAGGGCGTTGGCCGCAAGTCCGTTGGCCGCAAGGGCGCTGCCGGCATTGAAGCCGAACCAGCCGAACCACAGAAGGCCGGCACCGAGCACGGTCATGGGGATGTTGTGGGGCAGT
>NZ_CAJJIC010000066.1 GCF_905187505.1 uncultured Mailhella sp. | reverse complement strand
CGATCATTCTATGGCGTCTTCCGCCAAAGCCGCCTTCCGCTCGACGCTGCCCATCCTCATAGGCTTCGGCTTCTGCGGCTTCTCCTACGGACTCTACATGCACTCTCTGGGCTTTGAGCCCGTCTTTCCCATTCTCATGGCGCTCACCATCTTTGCCGGCTCTCTGGAATTCATCATGGCCAGCATGATCACAGGTCCCTTCGCGCCTCTCACCGCCTTCATCGTCGGGCTTGTCGTCAATGCGCGGCATCTTTTTTACGGCATCGCCATGCTCGACCGCTACCGCGACACGGGAGCGCTCAAGCCCTACCTCATTTACGGACTCATAGACGAAACCTTTTCCATCCTCGGCATGGGCCGCATACCGCCGGGCACGAACAAACGCTGGTACTACTTTTTCGTCACGCTGTTCAATGAGGCCTACTGGGTTCTTTCCACCGCCGTCGGTGCCATGTTCGGCGAAGACATGCCCTTCGATACCCGGGGCATAGAATTCGTGATGCCCGCGCTGTTTCTGGCCATTTTCGTCAGCAGCTGGCAGCAGGAAAGGCAGCATGTCGGCTCTCTCGGAGGCCTCGGCATCACGCTCGGCTGCCTGCTTGCCTTCGGCACCTCCCACTTTCTTCTTGCAGCCATGGTCTTCATCGTTCTGCTTCTGCTCCTGTTCCGGAAAAAACTTTCAACCATGACTGGAGAAAAAGCATGACCACGATTCAGGCAGCCGTCATGATCGGCCTTGCCGTGCTTGCCACGCAGCTCACGCGCTGGACCCCCTTTCTGCTCTTCCGTCGCAAGACACCCCCCGTCATCGCCTACCTCGGATCGGTTCTGCCTTCAGCCATATGGGGAATGCTGGTAGTCTACTGCTTCCGCAACGGAACGCTCATTGCCGGAAGCAACGGAGCGCCCGAAATTCTGGCCTCCGCAGTCACCATCGGCCTTCAGGCATGGAAACGCAACCTGGCCATCAGCATTGCGGGAGGCACGCTCTGCTACATGGCACTCGTCCAGCTTTTCTTCCCGGCATGAGGCCAGACCTCTCCGAGAACGCGGCCGATGATTCAGAAGACAGCAATCTGCAAAAGGAACATTTCATGGAACGAAAGCGTGTGCTCTGCTTCGGGGATTCCAACACGTACGGCTGGATGGGCTCACTCGTCGCCCCTACGCGCCGTTATCCCGCCTCCGTCCGCTGGACGGGACGCCTTGCCGCAGGCCTCGGAGAAGAATGGGACGTACTGGAAGAAGGCCTGGGAGGACGCACGCTGCGGGACAGGCGTACCGAAGGCAGCGGGATACCTCTTCCAGGAGCGGGCCTCAGCGCCATGGACTACCTGCCTTCCTGCCTGCTTTCCCATCTTCCCCTCGACGCCGTCATCGTCATGCTCGGCAGCAATGACATGAAATCCGTGCTCAGACACTCGGAAACGGACATAGCCGACGCCATGGCCGATCTTGTGGATATGATTCGCCTTCTGCCCTGGGAAAGTCTTCTCGACTATCCCCATCCCGGAGTGATCATCGTTTCTCCCCCGCTCATAGGCGAACGCAAGATGCTCCTATCCGGGGCCAGGTATGCGGACGCCCCTCGAAAATCCCGCATGCTCGCCGGGCTTTACCGGAAAGTCGCAGAAAGCCGCGGTGCTTTTTTCCTGGACGCAGCCGAGGCCCTCGCCGGAGATCCCTGGGGCGAAGCTCATGGTCCCGACGGAATGCATCTTGATGAAAAAGATCACGCAAGGCTGGCGGAAGCGCTGCTTGGCATCATGCGTTCCGCCTTCCCATCCGGCAAGCCCGTCGCATCTTAAAAAAAAGCATTTTCCTCTGAAAAATATTTAATATGCGATTACAACCAGCTATTGAAAAACTGTTTCAGACGACACGTTCTCTGAAACAGTTTGAAACATGACAAATCATCAGACGCCTTCTATATAGGAATCCGTAATCTTCGTGAACAGCTCTCACACCTGAACCAAAAGGAACCCGCCATGCTCAAGAAGACCCTCTGTCTCTCCCTGCTTTCTGCCGCAGTCCTCGTTTCCTTGCCTCTGGCCGCCATGGCGCATCCCGACGGATACGGCCGCCATCACGGAGGATATTACGGCTGCTACGCCAATCAGACCATGCCCGAACTCAGCAAGGAACAGATGGCTGAGATGGACAAGCTCTGCGAGGAACATCGCAACGCTGTGCGTCCCCTGTACGACCAGCTTTCCGAAAAGGGCCTCGAGCTGCGAGCCCTGTCTCCCAACCCCAACGTGAAGCCTGAGGAGCTGAAGGCGCTCACGGCTGAAATAGCGAAGTTGCACGAGCAGATTCGTACCGTCAACAATGACTTCCATGCCAAAATGACCAAGGCCGGCCTCCCCTGCCGCGGCTACCATCACGGTGGTTACGGCCATGGCTGCGGCTACTGGCGCTGATACGTTTGCAGGAACAGTTTCACGGCATCAGGGGCCGTCAGGCCCTTCCGCTGCCGAAAACACTCTCGCCGACATTGCCGTCGTGACAGAAAGCGTTTCCTGAAATACAGGACTGCCCCGTGTGGGACGGTCTTGCCGTTCCGGTCCCTTCATCATATGATGAAGGGACTTTTTTTTTCGGGCATTCACACTTCGGTATGCCTTTTACTCTTTCACGGAGCCTCTGCATGAAACTGAAAGAACTTATTTCCCGTGCCAGGACCTGTCGCCGTTTCAAGGGTGACCATCGTCTTTCCTCGGAAACTCTGGCGGACCTTGTGGACCATGCGCGTCTTTCCGCCTCCGCCCGCAACCATCAGGTCCTGCGTTTCATCACCATTGCCGACAGGGACACCTGCGAAGCCATGAACGCCCTCGTGGTCATGGGAGGCTCGCTCACCCCCGAACAGAGAGCCACGGCAACGCAGCATCCCGGCGGATTCATCGTCATCGCCGGTCCGGAAAAAATGGACGATTTCGCTCTCATGGACGTAGGCATAGCCGCTCAGAGCATCAATCTTGCGGCATGTGAAGCCGGACTTGCCTGCTGCATGATAGGGGCCGTCAAAAGGAATGAAGCCGCTGCACTTCTCGAACTGCCGAAAGAGCTGCAGGTCAAGCTCGTTCTCGCTCTCGGAGAGCCCGATGAAGTGCGCCACCTCGTAGAAAGACGCAGCGACGGAAGCCTCACCTATTACCGTGACGAAAACGACGAGCACTGTGTCCCGAAAATCTCGCTCGAGGAAGCCATCATCATAAGAAAATAGTCGGTTCCATGAAGCGACAGGCGCATTCGCCACCGGATGCGCCCCGTTCATGCCTCTGCATGACTGCCGCTCTCATATGTTCCGGAGCTCCCTTCCCTGTGGCCCCTTCATTCTGCCCGCGGCTGGTCCGCGGGCTTTTTCATGCTCCGACTTCTCATGGCATTTTTTTTCAAAACGTGCTACTTCACATCTTGTAACACGTTATTTGCATTCGTGTTACTCCGTGTTCAGACATATCCATCGGAGCTCCCATGAAAAAATATAGTTTTCTTGCAGCCGCGGCGCTCGTGCTTGCGCTGCTTCCCTCCGCCGGTCAGGCCAGAACCGTCACCGACATGCGCGGCGTGGCCGTCACCGTTCCCGATGATCCCAGGGCCGTGGCCACCATCGACGACGGCTTCGTTGAAGGCGTCATGACGCATCTTGGCGTCATCGACAGGGTCAAGGTCATAGGCTCATGGTCCATGAAGAGGGACTACAAGTACGAGTTCACCTCCAGGTCCGGTGAAACGCAGGAGTACCGGGGCTGGAATACGATGAAATACCTTCATCCCTGGCTGAACGATCTGCCCTGCATCAACTCTCCCCAGGGCAACATCATAAGCTACGAGGCCCTGGCGTCCGCCGCTCCGGACGTGGTTCTGCTTCGCGTGGGCGACACCACCGTGGGAACCGACAAGGAAAAGGTGACCAGAACCATCAGCACCATCGAAGCGCTCGGTCTTCCTCTCGTGGTGCTCTATTCGCCGACGTGGTACCGTTCGGCGGATCTTTCCAGCATGAAGACCGAAGCGGGCATCATAGGCGAGCTGTTTGATCAGAGGGACAAGGCCGAGGCTCTGGCAGACCGGCTGGCCGAGACTGAAGCGATGATACGCGAACGCACGAAAGCCGTGACAGAAGGGGACAAGCCCTCCGTACTTCTGCTCGGCCTTCGGCCGGACGTGCGCAAAAAAGGCGGCGCAGGAGCCGTACAGGGCACCGACACACCGGAATCCTATATCATCGAGCAGGTCGTCCATGCAAAAAATGCCTATCAGGGCAGAGGTACCAGCGTGCCCATGAGCGCAGAACAGGTATACGCCTGCGATCCCGACATCATCATTCTGCCCACGGCCAACGGCTATCACCCGCCTTTCGAGCTGTATGAAGCCCCCTACTATGAAAATCTTCAAGAGCTCAGAGCGGTAAAACATCACAGAGTATATGCCCTGCCCTGGTCTCCCATGAACGCGTCAAGACGCGTGGAATACCCTCTCGACATGCTCATCATAGCCAAGGCTGCGTATCCCGAACTGTTTGCGGACATCAACGTATACGACTTCGCTCTGCGCTTCTATCAGGATGTGTACGGCGTGGATGAAACCACAGCCGAAGGCCTGAGAAGCACACAGCTTCTGGACTGGATGGCCGACGCACGCTTCTAATCCTTCAAGTTCTGCTTCAATCATTTTCCCCGCGTTCTTTCCGGCGCAACCATGCCGAGGAGGGGAACACTTCCGGCATCCGACACTGCCCCTGCCCACGAGGTTTTCATGAAAACACTGCGCGTCCCTCTGGCCATGCTGCTCTGCCTTGCCCTTGCGGTCGCCGTCGTGCTGGCTCTTCTCTCCGGCGACTACGACATGGCTCCCGGCAACGTGCTGGACATCATCCTCGCCCATGCGGGCGCAGGAGACGGCACGGCCTCAAAAATGCACGATATCATCATATGGCGCATACGTCTTCCCCGGCTGATCCTCGCCGCCATGACCGGCATGGCCATGGCCGTTTCCGGCACCGTGTATCAGGGATGCTTCAGGAATCCTCTTGTGGAACCGTACATTCTCGGCGTTTCCGCAGGGGCTTCCTGCGGAGCGGCTCTCGCCATCGTATTTCCGGCCCTTTTTCCCAATGGGCAGCTTTCCGCCTTTCTCGCAGGCATGACGGCCGTTCTGCTCTCCTTCTTCCTCGCCCGAAACAGGGGAGAAACGCCGCCGGTCACGCTGGTGCTTTCCGGCATCATCGTAGGCTCGCTCTTTTCCGCCGGTCTCGGCATCATGAAGTATCTGGCCTCAGATGTGGAACTCAGGGAAATCACCTTCTGGATGATGGGCGGCTTCTACTATGCCAACTGGCACGACGTCGCCGTAACGGCAGGCGCAGTACTTCCCTGTCTGGCCGTGCTCGCCTCATTGTCGTGGAAACTCAATCTGCTCTCGCTCGGCGACGAGGAAGCGCGCAGTCTCGGCATTCATCCCGACAGGCTGCGCATCTTCTTCATCATCCTGGCTACGCTCGCCGCCTCGGTCTGCGTTTCCACGGCAGGCATCATAGCCTGGGTAGGTCTCATGATGCCCCATGCCGCCCGCATGATGTTCGGTCCCGACAATCGCTGGGTGATCCCCTGTTCCGCCCTGCTCGGTGCGCTCTACATGCTTTTCTGCGACACCCTGGCACGCACGCTGACAGGTACGGAAATTCCCATCGCCATCATCACATCCATCGTAGGAGCACCCTATCTGCTGTGGCTGCTCCGCGCCAAAGGAAGGGAGCTCTATGGAGCGTGACGCCATAGCTACGGCGGCTTTTTGCATGGACGGTGCTCTTCTGCCCGCCGGAACGTCCGGCCGCCTTCAACACGGAAATTCTCTTCTGTTCCACCACGGCGTGGAACAGGGGCTTTTCCACACACTGCGCCGGGTTCTCACCGGACGCGGACAGGAATACGACGGACCTTTTTCGGCAGAACACGCCCTCGACATACAGGGACTTACCTTCTCCTATGCCAGAAAGACCATTCTGCACGATCTGAGTCTGTCGGTACGTCCGGGGCAGATCTGCGGACTGCTCGGTCCCAACGGCAGCGGCAAGTCCACGCTCTTCCGATGCTGCATGGGGTTTCTGCATCCCGAGAAAGGACAAGTCCACGTGCGAGGCGTCAACATCGCACACATGCGCCCTGCCGAGCTGGCCCGTCACGTGGCCTACGTTCCCCAGGAACACCGCCAGCCCTTTCCGTTTACCGTCCGCGACATGGTGCTCATGGGCCGCTCTCCGCACATGGACGGCTGGTTCAATCTCAAGAGCAAGGACAGAGAAGCCGCCGAGGAAGCCATGGAACGCATAGGCATCGCGCATCTTGCCGATGCATCCTGCAATCAGCTTTCCGGAGGTCAAAGGCAGCTCGTGCTCATAGCAAGGGCCATGGCGCAACAGACCCCGCTCATTCTTCTGGATGAGCCCACAAGCGCTCTGGACTTCAGCAATCAGCTTGCAGTATGGAAAGTCCTGCAGGAGGTTTCGGGGCAGGGCGTGGCCATTCTCGTCTGCTGCCACGACCCCAATCACATACTCTGGTTCTGCGACACTGCGGTCGTACTGTATCAGGGACACGTTTTTTCGGAAGGACCGGTGCATGAGGCCGTCACTGAAGAGATACTTCAGCATATCTACGGTCCAGAGTGCGTGCGCATTTCCGCAAAGAACATGGACATGGTCTGCCCCCGCAGATCCTGAGCCTCTTCCTTCATTTACAAGAAACGACAAGGAGAAACCATGTACGCTCCAGGCATTACTCAGGAACTCATCGACAGGGCCGTGGCCTTCCATGGACACTGGTGCCCGGGCCTCAGCACAGGCATCCGCGTGGCCGCATGGGCCATGCAGAACATGGGAACCGCAGCCGACGAGGAAATCGTTGCCGTCACCGAAACCGACATGTGCGCCGTCGATGCCATCCAGGCTCTTGTTGGCTGCACCTTCGGCAAGGGCAACCTCATATTCCGGGACAGGGGCAAGGTTGCCTTCAGCTTTTTCCGGCGCAGCGACGGGAAAAAAGCGCGTCTCGTTCAAAAACTTCGTGAAGACGATCTTTCGCGTCGCATGAAGCAGATACGGCAGGAACTCGAGGCTCTTCCCAAGGACAGGCGAGCAGAGCTGGAAGAGAAGGCGGAACTCCTGAAAAAAGAGCGCATCCAGCAGATTCTTTCCCTTCCCTTCGAGGAGCTGTTTTTGGTCGGAGAGCCGCTCTGCGACATGCCGCACACGGCGCGACGCCTTCCCACCATCATCTGCGACGAATGCGGAGAGGGCGTCATGTCCACCCGCATACGCAAGGTGAACGGCAGGAATCTGTGCATCGACTGTGCGGAAAAGGCAGCCGGCCGCCGGCAGTAACAACATCTTCTGCAGTCACCGCCGACACCGGGACACAAAAAGGCGACCGTGAAAAAGGCCGCCTTTTTGTCTTTTTCTCTACCATGAAACGGATCCGCAGGAACGTCGATGCCGTCGACTGTGCGCATGCTGTCGACGACGGCACGGCTCCGAACCGAAACGGAACACGGTTCGATTTCCTTCAACGTTCAGATGCGCTCCGAAAGCCATGCCTGAAACGTCATTTTCGTCATCGCCCCCGAAGATCCGGGAAACATCAGCCGAGTCTGGTCTCCAGAGTCCGGGCAACGGGAACATCCGCAGGCAGAAGCCCGGGAAAATCCGCCAGTTCCTTCAAAGGAACCCAGCGCATATCGTCGTGCACGGTCAAGGCAATGTCCCCCCGCCAGGATGTCACACGATACACGCAAAGGTGCACGGTGCCGAAATCATAGCCGTGGCTGTTTTCCGTCAGGTATTCTCCTATTTCCGCATCGATGCGCAGCTCTTCCCTGAGTTCACGGGCAAGACACTGTTCAGGCGTTTCTCCGGGCTCAAGCTTCCCGCCGGGAAACTCCCAGCTGCCGGGACAGCTCATGAACGGAGCCCTGCGCATGACAAGAATCCGGCCGTTTTCAAAAAACACGGCTCCCATGACTTCCTTGGTCACCTTTTCCATGGTTTTTCTCCTTCTGTTGCGCCCTTTCCCCATACCGCCTCAGTCGGACAGTCCGCTCGATGGTCTCACCTGTCCGCAGTCCGGGTGCGCGGAACGGCATGCGTCTGAACATTCTCCTGCAGGCCGCCTCTCCCAGCGCCGCACGACAAAAACATAACAGGCGCTGATATATGCGGCGCAGAGCGTACACGTCACCGGCTCGCAAAGGCATACGCCCATGTAGCCCATGGCGGGAGCCACAAAAAGCGCAAACGCCACGTTTCCGGCGAGCTCCAGCACGCCTTCTCCAAGACTGAACAGGCGTCCTCCCATGCCCTGAAGCGCAGAGCGGAGAATGATGAGCACGGCTATTCCTGCATAAAAAGGCGCGTCGATCCGAAGATACAGACTGCCGGCCCCGATGACCCCGACATTTTCGCTGCCTGTCGCCAGCCGGACCAGGTCGTCCGCCCACAGCCAGACGACCACATTGACGGCCGCCACCCAGACAAGCCCGAGGCAGACGGCATGACGTACCCCGGTTTTTGCCCTTCCCCACTGCCCTGCTCCGATGTTCTGACTTGCGAACGTGGATGCCGCCACGCCGAGCGTGCCGAGCGCCAGCAAAAAGAGACTGTGGAATCGCCTGGCCGCAGCATAGCCGGCTACGGCGGCCGTCCCCAGATCGTTGATGGCCGACTGCAGTATCATGATGCCAATGTCCACGAAGCACATCATGAAGCCCATGGACAGACCGGTTCCCAGCATCTCGCCGAGCATGGCCGCATCCGGCGTCAGGCTTCCCCCAAAAAAGGCGTCCATGCCTCCCGCACGACTCCGTGGACGAAGTTCCGGACATTTTTTGCGCACATAGCCGAGGCAGAGAAGGACGGAACAGCCTTCGGCAATCACCGTAGCCACGGCCGCACCGCAAACACCGAGCTTCAGCACGGCCACAAGAAGCAGATCAAGCACGATGTTGCCCGAGGCCGCAGCAAGCAGAAACATGAGCGGCATCAGACTGTTTCCCACACCTCTGAGCAGCCCGGCAAGCATGTTGTAGGCAAGAAGTACGGGCATCCCCCAGAAAATGACTCTCAGATACGCCGCCGCCATGTCCAGAGCCTCGTCAGGCGTGTGCAGCGCCCTCAGCAGAGGCTCCGCCCCCCAAAGTCCCGCCGCCATGACAAGAATCGACATCCCCGCCCACAGCCACAGCGCCGCGGTCACGGCTCTGCCGAGCTCATCGGCGTCCTTTTTGCCGAAACAGCGCGCAATGACCAGAGAAACACCGTTGGACATGCCGGAAGACAGCCCAAGCACCACAATGTATACCGCAACGGTGCACCCCAGAGCCGCCAGCGCGGCATCGCCGAGCACATGACTCACCACTGCCATGTCGGCCATCTGATAGCCCTGCTGAAACACGTTGCCGAAAAAGACCGGCAAGGCGAACAGCGCCATGCCTTTGAGAGGGCTTCCGGTGGTAAGATCCGTCTTCATGGAAAAAGCATCAAAAAAGCCCCTGCGGAATTCCGCAGGGGCTGAAAAAACTGCTGGCATCGGCCTACTTTCCCACGTAAAGATGCGCAGTATCATGGGCGATGAAGCGCTTAACTTCCGAGTTCGGAATGGGATCGGGTGTACCCGCTTCTCTATGGACACCAGCAAATATGGAAACTGCCGTGCGGCAGTCAGTGTCAACGTGTTGTGCTTGTAGCAGGAATCGCCCTGGATGGCAAGCATTTTCTGCGAGCTTTCAACAGCAGTTCCATCAAGCTCCCAACGTTTCCGGCATCGGCCGCGCTACGACGGCTGCGTCACTGCTTTTCTCTGTCGGCATATTCCGGCAGCCAGAGGCTTTCATACACCTTGCTGTGGCTGAGCACCCTTTTCTTCAGGCGGGCGAGATAGTCCTTCTCCGGGGTCACTTCGCTGGAAAACACGTTGTAACCGAAGCCGAGCCTTTCTCCTTCCACGGAAAAGCCGAGTGCCGCAAGAAGCGACGGAAACAGATCAAAATGGCTGATGACGGAACGCACGGGCTTGAGCGTCGCGTCCCTCTGCAACGAACAGAGAACATATCGTTCCTTCACGTGCTTGAGATCCACGTCGTCCATCTTCGCCATTCTGGCCTGATGATCGCCCATGACAAGAATGACGAACTCATCTTCCCATCCCTTGTCGCGTATATGCCGAAGCAGCCGTTCCACCTGAGACATGGAACACTTCACATAGCCGGACCAGTTTTCCGAATAGCCCTCATCCACGCAGGGAGGAGAAAGAAAGCCCGGCTCATGCGTGTCCATGGTGGAAAGCGCAAAGCTGAACTTCCTGCCTTCGGCCATAAGTTCGTCGATGCGGGCGATGCTTCTGTCGACCATGTCGCTGTCGTACATGGCCCAGGTGTTCATGGTGGCGGGATCGACGTGCTTTTTCTCTATCCAGTCTTCCTTCCCCATGAATTCCTGATAGCCGTGACTCAGAAAGAACTTGTTGAGACCGGAAAACACGCCGCTGGAGCCGTTGTAATAGACGTTGTGATACCCATCGGCCTTCAGATAGTCCCCGAGACATACCGCTCCCGGCAGATACCGGTCGAGCGCCCAGCCGGTAAGATTGCCGCTGAGTATGGAAATGGACTTGAGCGGAATGCCGCACTGCGAGGCGACGATGCCACCTATGGTAAAATCCGCGCCGGGCATCTGCTCTATGCGGAGGTCGGGCTCCTCAATGGAAGGCCGCAGGGGCGCAAGCAGATCTTCTCCCATGACATCACTTCTGCCGAAGGTCTCTTCAATGCTTTCACAGTAAATGATGATGAGATTCTTCGTGCCAGTTCCCGACACCTTCACCTTTCGGGGATCCACATACGCGCCTTCGGTATAGAAATCGCCGATGACGGCCTGCTCCTGAAAAAAGGTAAAGAAGTTCACATAATACATACCGTACACGAGAATGCCGAGCCACAGGACGGCAAGTCTCCAGCCGCTGGAAAGCCAGCGAAGAGCGCGTGGAGCGAACGTGTAGACACGGTACGGGAGCCCCGCCGCTCCGGCCGCGGCCGCAAAAAGCACCGCCACCACGACATAGCGCACGACGACAAAAAGATGATCGATGAACGTGCCCGGAACGATATACCAGAGCGCCGCAAGCCCAAGACAGACCACGGCGAACAGTCCGCCCGCCCTGCCCGGGGATTTCGGCGCGGCTTCCCTGAGAAAGGCAAACGTCGCAGCGCAGAGCACGGCGTTCTTCACATGCCAGAAAAACACCTGAATGAAGTCTCCCGGCATGGTCACGATGTTGTCGCGCATGAGCTGCATATGAAACAGCACCTGATTGATGGTAACCTCATCAAACTCACGCTTCGACATGATCAGAAAGGCAACCGTAAAGCACAGAAGGAAAAAAACGATGAAGGAGCGGACAAAGCGGAACGGAAACGTCCGGGCAGTAGGCATGGCAACATCCAGTGTCTGAATTGACGCCCTGTCCGGCCTTGCCGGGGGCTGTTTCTTTTAAACAAAAAAAAGAGGCTGTGTAAACAGCCTCATAAAATCACATGGTGGGTCACCGGAGACTCGAACTCCGAACCAATTGATTAAGAGTCAACTGCTCTACCAATTGAGCTAGTGACCCATGTGCGGCAGAAACCTGCCGATGCGTCACGACGGAAAACCGTCTTTAAGATGGTGGGTCACCGGAGACTCGAACTCCGAACCAATTGATTAAGAGTCAACTGCTCTACCAATTGAGCTAGTGACCCATGTGCGGCAGAAACCTGCCGATGCGTCACGACGGAAAACCGTCTTTAAGATGGTGGGTCACCGGAGACTCGAACTCCGAACCAATTGATTAAGAGTCAACTGCTC
>NZ_CAJJIC010000065.1 GCF_905187505.1 uncultured Mailhella sp. | reverse complement strand
TACGGCGGCCATGCCATGACCGAAGAGCGCCTCAAGCTGGCCTTTGCCCGCAACGTCAGTCTGCTCAAGCTGGTGGGCATCCATCCCGTCGTGGTGCACGGCGGCGGCCCGCAGATCAACGAGATGCTGAGCAAGCTGGAAATCAAGTCGGAGTTCCGCCAGGGGCACCGCGTCACCGACAAGGCCACCATGGACGTGGTGGAAATGGTGCTGGTCGGCTCCGTGAACAAGAGCGTGGTGAATCTCATCAACAAAACGGGAGCGAGGGCCGTGGGGCTTTCCGGCAAGGACGGCATGCTGCTCGAGGCGCGCAAGCTCGCCATGACCATCAGTCACGGCGAACAGCAGCCGCCGGAAATCATCGATCTCGGCAACGTGGGAGAGGTCACGAACGTGAACACCCAGCTTCTGCGTTCGCTCATTAACGATGAGTTCGTGCCCGTCATCGCGCCCGTGGGCGTGGATGCTGAAGGCAATACCTACAACATCAACGCCGACTCCGTAGCCGGAGCCGTGGCCGGTGCGCTCAAGGCCCGCCGTCTGCTCATGCTCACCGACGTGGCCGGCATTCTGGACAAGGAAGGGAAGCTCATCGAGCATATCGACACGGCCGATGCGCATCGTCTTCTGGAAGACGGCACGCTGAGCGGCGGCATGATCCCCAAGATCAACTGCTGTCTCGACGCGCTGGACAGGGGCGTGGACAAGGTGACCATCGTGGACGGTCGCGTGGAAAACTGTCTGCTTCTGGAACTGCTTACCGATCAGGGCATAGGCACCGAAATCGTGAAGTAGCGGGAATGACGTTCGGGGTGAAATCGACCCGGAAAGGCGTCTTCCATGCCTTCGGTCAAAGTGTTTCCTGAAGGCGTCGCTCACGCAGCGTCAAACGTTGTTTTTATGAAAAAAGGCGGCTTCGGCCGCCTTTTTTCATGTCCGGCGTGGGTGCGCTTGGGGCATGCGGTGCCGGGAGCGCCGCAGAAGAAGCGCGGACGTGCCCCAACTGTCAGCGCAGCTTTTTGATCTTCTTCACGAACGTGCGGCCGTTCCAGAGATAGTACACGGCGTTGTCGGGCTCAAGCTCGCAGGGAAAGCCGTCGGAAGCGAAGGAGGGCAGGACTTCCAGTCCTCTGTCGAAGACGCAGTAGGTGCAGCTTGAGGAAATTCTTCCGGGAAGATCGCGGTCGGGCCTGAAAAAGTCGTCGACGGCCGGTTCGGGGGGCAGGGGAAGCGGGGCGGCATGACCGCCGGCGCTTATGTACCACAGTTCGGAAACGCATTCGCCGTCGTCCTCTTCGGTGCGGAAGGCGGCTACGGCTCCGCGCTCCGAACGGAACATTTTCAGGGAGACGTCCGGCAGTCCGTCCGCCGAGGCCACGCGCAGCGTGTCCCGGTCGTCCTCGGCAATGCTCCAGTGCTCGGTGACTCCCTGATCGGCCAGCTGATCCTTGTCGGACTCGCTGAGGGGGGCTCGAGTGTTGTCGAATATTTCCGTCGGGATGAGAGCAAAGGCCTGTCTGGCGGTAAGAGGCCGGGAAGGCCGGGCCTCGGCGTCGTAGCCGAGCGCAGGCAACATCAGCAGAATTGCCAGAATGACGGCTGTCTTGCACATGTTTTTGCGTCCATGAGGAAGAAAGGCCGCATCGGCTGGATGCGGCCTTTCCGTAAAGGAACGGCGCGGACTCGGCGTCCGCGCCGGCTGTGACTATTTGCGGTGATGCTGGCAGTGGCTCGGCACCTGGGCCGCAGGGTTGCCTTCGCGCATCATGCGCACGGCGCAGAAGTTGCCGCACATGGCGCAGGCTTCTTCGTTCTTGTGGGGTTCGCGGCGCTTGTCCATGAGCTCGGGATCAATGGCGGCTTCGCGCATGGCTTCCCAGTCGAGCTCCATGCGGGCCTTGGACATCTTGGCTTCGCGCGCTCTGGCACGGGGCGTGCCGAGGGCGTTTTCACCGGCCTGAGCCGCCACGCGGGAGGCCATGACGCCCTGCTTCACGTCGTCCTCGTCGGGCAGGGTAAGGTGCTCGGCGGGGGTGAGGTAGCACAAAAAGTCCACGCCTGCCTTCACGGCCAGAGCGCCGCCGATGGCTCCGGCAATGTGGTCATAGCCGGGAGTGGTGTCGGTGACGATGGGGCCGAGCACATAGAGAGGCGCGCCGTGGGTGAGCGTCTTGATGTTGATGATCTGCGCTTCCACCTCGCGCAGGTTCACGTGGCCGGGGCCTTCGATCATGCACTGCACGCCCTTTTCCAGACCGCGCCTGGCAAGCTGGCCGAGCATGATGACTTCCATCCACTGGGCGGCGTCGCCGGCGTCGCTGCCCGCTCCGGGACGCAGACCGTCGCCGAGCGAGAGCGTGACGTTGTAGCGCAGCGCAATGTCGAGCAGACGGTCGAACCCGGTGAGCAGGGGATTTTCCTTGTCGTTGCGCAGCATCCAGCGGGAAAGAATGCTGCCGCCGCGGGATACGATGCCCATGACGCGGCCGCCCTTGGCGCCCCATTCCGCACCCTGGCGGGTGAGGCCGCAGTGCAGGGTCATGAAGTCCACGCCCTGTTCGGCCTGCTTTTCCACGTCTGCGAAGATGACTTCGGGATCGATGGTGGCCGGGTCTTCGCCGCGGTCGATGTATATCTGCGCCACGCCGTACATGGGAACCGTGCCGAGAGGAGCGGGGCAGGCTTCCAGCATCTGGCGGCGGATGTCGTCGAGGTCGCCCGCAATGGAGAGATCCATGACGGTGTCCGCGCCGGCGTCCAGAGCGATTTTGAGCTTGCGCATTTCACCCTTCACGCTGCAGTGGAAGGGCGAGGTGCCGATGTTGGCGTTCACCTTCACCCGAGAGGGCTGTCCCACCAGAATGGGACGGACGTCCTTGTGGTTGGGGTTGCCGAGCAGCACCATGGTGCCCGCTTCGATGGCGGAACGGATTTCTTCTTCCGTCAGGCCTTCTTCTTCGCACAGACGTGCCTTGTGCTGTTCAAACAGACTGGCAAGGGCCTGATTCTTCTCAAAAATGGACATGCTGCCTCCTTCTGAGGAGTCCGGTCTTCGACGGCGGGAAGACGCTGGCTTGCCGCCGCCCGTTGCGGCGTTCTGCCGCGGATGCATCCGGGAAGACGCGTTCGGTGTCTTCCGCGGTGTATGAGTGAGCAGTCGGGGAGGGGGACTCCCCGGATGTTCCTACTGCTTTTTCTCTATCTTTGCCCAGGAATCCTTGAGCGTCACGGTACGGTTGAACACGGGGTGTTCCGGCGTGCCGTCGGGGTCCGCGCAGAAATAGCCCACGCGCTCGAACTGCACGCGGCTGCCCGCGGGAAGCGTGGCGAGATAGGGTTCCGCCATGGCCGTGACGATCTTTTCGGAATCGGGATTGAAGTAGTCGAGGAAGGTCTTGCCTTCTTCGATGTCGCTGTCGGTTTCGGTGGTGAACATCTGTTCGTACAGACGAACTTCGGCGGGAACGGCATGCCGGGCGCTCACCCAGTGCAGCGTGCCCTTGACCTTGCGGCCGTCGGGGCTGGAGCCGCCGCGCGAAGAGGGATCATGGGTGCAGTGCAGCTCCACGATGTTGCCGTCCGCGTCCTTTATGACTTCCCGGCAGGTGATGTAGTAGGCGTAGCGGAGGCGCACTTCCGCACCGGGAGCGAGACGGAAGTACTTCTTGGGCGGATCTTCCCGGAAGTCGTCGCGATCGATGTAGATTTCTCGGCAGAAGGGCACCTTGCGGCTCCCGAAGGACGCATCTTCGGGGTGCAGCGGCTGATCGAATTCCTCCACCTGATCTTCGGGGTAGTCGGTGATGACGACCTTGAGCGGGTTGAGCACGGCCATGCAGCGCGGTGCGACGGCGTTCAGATGCTCGCGGCAGCAGAATTCCAGCAGGCTGTAATGCACCACGGAATCGGCGCTGCGGGCGATGCCGATGCGCGAGCAGAAGTCGCGGATGGACTCGGGCGTGTAGCCGCGGCGGCGCAGACCGGAAATGGTGGGCATGCGGGGATCGTCCCAGCCGCGCACGTAGCCTTCCTTCACCAGCTGGATGAGCTTGCGCTTGGAAAGCACGGTGTAGGTGAGCTGGAGACGTGCAAATTCTATCTGCTGGGAGTGATAGACGCCGAGCGTGTCCAGCACCCAGTCGTAGAGCTCGCGGTTGTTGTCGAACTCCAGCGTGCAGATGGAATGCGTGATGCCCTCGATGGAGTCGGAGAGGCAGTGCGTGAAGTCGTACATCGGGTAGATGCACCACTTGTCGCCCGTGCGGTGATGCGTGGCATGGCGTATGCGGTAGATGGTGGGATCGCGCATGATGATGTTGGGCGACGCCATGTCTATCTTGGCGCGGAGCACGTATCTGCCGTCTTCAAATTCGCCGGCCTTCATGCGGCGGAAAAGATCGAGGCTCTCCTCGGCGGGGCGGTCGCGCCACGGGCTGGGCGTGCCGGGCTTCGTGAGCGTGCCGCGGTATTCGCGTATCTCGTCGGCGGAAAGCTCGTCCACATAGGCTTTGCCCATCATGATGAGCTTTTCGGCGTATTCATAAAGCTGGTCGAAGTAGTCGGAGGCGTAATGGACGTCGCCGGCCCACTGGAAGCCCAGCCACTGTACGTCCTTCTGAATGGAGTCGACGTACTCGGTGTCTTCCTTGACGGGGTTGGTGTCGTCGAAGCGCAGATTGCACAGCCCGCCGTATTCCTTGGCCAGACCGAAATTGATGCAGATGGATTTTGCGTGGCCTATGTGCAGATATCCGTTGGGTTCGGGAGGAAAGCGGGTATGCACGCGGCCGCCGAAACGGCCGGTAAGATTGTCCTGATTGATGCGGGCGCGGAGAAAGTCCGTGCCCTGGGCGCGTTCCGCTTCAGGGGCGGGGGTGTTCTGGCTCATGGGGGCCTCATGTCGTTTGGCTGCTGCGCGTTCAGGGCGCGCGGGACAGCGGTGGAACCATGCGCTTCGGCGCATGTCCTGAATGCCTGACGGCTGAAAAGAATACCTTTCTCGGACATGAAGGTCAATTGAGCGAAGGGGCGCCTCCGGGAAGGAAATGCAGGGTTTTTTCGCCCGGAAGGCGGGGAAGCGATGAGAAAAGAACCTGTCGGCGCGCCGTGTCGCCGGAGCATGAAGGGAGAAACGGCTACCGTTCCGTGCTGCGGCCCGGGAAGGGGGAGCTCCGATGCCGCGTCAGACCGGAGAGCGCGGGGGGCGGACCGGGGAGGAATCCGTGCGGGAAAGAAGAAGGGAACATAAATTCATATCAATCAATACAAAAATATGCCGATATTTTTATCGATTGATAAAAATATATTCATCATGCTTGTTTTATTGATTTTCTTCGATGCGTAACTTCAGATGTCTGCGCCATTTGGGAAGCATGCGCACGGCGTAGGAGGCCGTTTCCTTCAGAGCTTCTTCGTTCAGGTAGTCGCGCGCCTGAAGAGACATGCCTTCCAGAAAGGTGTTGAACGCCGAGGCGAGGCCCTCCGTGCTGGTGTTCTCAGGAAGCTGTCCCGTCCTGACGGCCTGCCGTATTTTTTCGGCGAACATGTTTTTGGTGGCGACGCGAAGCTTGTGCAGTGTTTCGGTGACGTCCGTCTCTCCGTCGGAAATGTTGACGGCGGCGAGCACCACCATGCAGCCGCAGGGAGTGTCGGCGGAAAGCAGAATGGAGGCGGCTTCGGCAAAGAAGTTGCTGACGGCCAGATAAAAGTCCTTCTCTTCCATGAACCGGCGGGAGGGAGCGGTCCAGTAGCGTTCTTCGTAGAAGGTCACGGCCTCCAGAAAAAGCCGGGACTTGTTGCCGAAGGCGGCGTACAGACTGGGCGCGTTTATGCCCATGGCGGCACACAGTTCGGATATGGATGCGGGTTCGTAGCCGCGTCTCCAGAATACTTCCAGGGCCCTGAGGAGTGCCGCGTCTCTGTCGAAGCTGCGTGGACGGCCCTTGCCGCGTGTTGTCGTGGTGGTGCTGAGTGCTGCCGTCATGAAGGCCTCGTGAAGGAGAGTTTGCCCTGAAGGGGGCGTTTTCGTGGTCCCGGGGGAGAGAGGAGAGGGGCTTTCTTTTCTTTGCCCGCAAGATGCGCTATTCTGCCCTCGCCCTCAACCGGGCGTCAAGATGATACGTCAGGCGGCGTGGCCGCGGGAGAAATGGTTATGGAAACGGAAGTTCGCAGGGATTCTCTGTACGCGTGGGTGCTGGCCTGTCGGCCGAAGACTCTGGCCGCGGCTCTCGCCCCCGTGGCCGTGGGCTGTTCTCTGGCCGCCTGGGCGGGGAGCTTCCGGGTGATCCCGGCGCTTCTCTGCGTGCTTTTCGCCGTGCTCATGCAGATAGCTTCCAACTTCATCAACGACGTGTGCGACTTCGAGCAGGGCAACGACCGGGATGACCGCCTCGGACCGCGCCGTGCCTGCGCCCAGGGCTGGATATCGCCGCGCAGAATGAAGACGGGCATCGTCATCGATCTGGTGCTGGCGCTTTGTGCGGGGCTGCCTCTTGTCTGGTACGGGGGCTGGAGCATGGCGGGCGTGGCGCTTGTCTGTCTTGTGTGTGCCTACATGTATTCTGCTGGACCGTATCCTCTGGCGGCGCACGGCTGGGGCGACGTGCTCGTGGTGGTCTTTTTCGGGCTTGTGGCCGTAGGCTTCACCTATTACGTTCAGGCCGGGGCATGGTCTCCTCAGGCCACGCTTGCCGGGCTTGCCGTGGGCGTGTGCATCAATCTGCTGCTCACCATCAACAACTTCCGCGACCGCGATCAGGACCGGCTTTCCGGCAAGAAGACGCTCATTGCGCGCTTCGGCGCGGAATTCGGCCTCCGCTACTATCTTGCCCAGGGCGGCTTTGCCTGCGCTTTTGCGCTCTGTCTCATCCCGCATGGAATGTTTTGGGCGGGCCTTCTGCCGCTTCTTTTTCTCATTCCCCACTATCGGGTGTGGAGCAGAATCTCTTCCATTTATGAGGGCAGGGAGCTCAATCGCTGCCTCGGCCTCACGTCCCGCAACATTCTTGTCTTCAGTCTTCTTCTTGCCGCCGGAATGCTGCTGGACGCCATGGCGAAATAGCGTTCAGCGCAGAGCCTGCCACAGGCATACCAGCCCGGCGAGGGCAATGACCGCCATGAGCGCGCGTCGGAAGAGGTCAACGCGGATGTGCTTCACCACCGGGAACGCGCACAGAGCGCCGAGAATGCAGGCCGGCATGCCCCAGGCGGCGTAGCCCAGCACCTGCGGCGTGTAGAATCCCGCCTGAGCCTGAAGAACGCAGGTGAAAAGGCTGCGGACGAAGAAGAATATGCCGAGCGTTCCCAGAACTTCTCGCGGCCCCCAGCCGCGATAGAGCGCGTAGGCGCCTGCAGGCGGCCCGTCGAAGGATATGGCCGTGCCGAGAAGACCTGCGCCGAATCCCGCCGTGCCGCCGAGCAGCCAGGATTCCTTTTTTCTGCTGCCGGCTCTGGCCGTTCGCTGCCAGATCACGTAGACGATGAGCAGCACGCCCACCGAGCCCTGAAGCACGGCATCGGAGCACACCTGAAGGATCTTGAGTCCGGCGAATGAGCCCGGGACAGCCCCCAGTAGCAGAGGCCACAGCGCCGCCGTGCGGCAGTGCCGGAAATGCATGAAGGCCAGGCTGCCGTCCATGGCGGCGTTGAGAATGCAGCTGAGAGGAATGACCACGTGCATGGGAAGAATGAGCGCTGCGGCGGGCACGGCGACCATGGCGCCGCCTATGCCGGTGAGGCCGGAGACGAATCCTCCCGCAAACCAGCAGAGAAAGACGATGAGTGAAGTGCTGTCCATGAAAACTGTCCTCTTCTGAGAGCGCCGGATTTTTACGGCCTTTGAGGGCGACAGGGCAGGGAAGCCGGACGATCGGGGCCTTCGGGGGAGAAAGGATGCTGCGTTGCCGGAACGCTGCACGGAGAACCTGCGGCCTTATGGAAGCGTGACCGACGGAGGAAAACGCAGGACGCTCCGGTCGGACAAGCGTTTTTTTGTCCGGCAGCAGAAGCGCAAAAAGAAAGCGGAAGGCGGTCACGGGGAAGAATGACCGCCTTCCGGCCGGCGGAGGGGAGAAGGCGGACGTTCAGATGCGCCGGCTGTCCGCCTCCTCAGTCATGAACGTGGGATCAGGCGTTTTCACGTTCAGGAGCGCAGGGGATTTCCTTCTTGTCGAAAAGGATGGGGATGTCGGTGCCCCCGAGAATGTTCCGGGAGATTTCTTCGGTGGAGAGACTGCTCCATACCTTCTTGTTGGAGAAGTAGAACACGAAGCCCATGACGACCCACACGGCGAGCACGCAGCGAGGCGCGAAGGAGATGTAGGCGGGCGAGCCGGGGGTAAGAAGCAGCACGAGGGTCAGGATGGAGCAGATCGTGCCCATGACGCAGCAGAACAGGCCGAGGCGTCTGCCAGCGGCGTTTTCGCTGTTCAGAATGGCGCGACGGGCGACGAGACAGGTGAAGAGATAGCCTATGCCGGTGCCGACGGAGCTCATGTCCACGGTCCAGCCGACGGCGGAGCGGCCGGCGAAGGGCGTGAGCAGGGCAAGAACAGCGGTGAAGAGAATGGCATTGTAGGGCGTGTGATAGGTGGGATGGATGCGGCCGAACCATTCGGGGAGGATGCTCCCTCTGGACATGGCAAGGAGCAGACGGCTGGCGGCCACGAAGAAGCCGTTGATGCCGGTGCACACGGCGCCGAACACGGCGCAGGCAAGAATGACGGAGCCGAGCTTGCCGAAGGCCAGCGTGGCCACGTAGCCGGTAGCCCAGGCGTGACCGCCGGCGGCGCGCATTTCTTCCATTTTTGCGAGAAGTTCGGGGTAGGGAATGGCGATGGCCACACCGAGCATGACCATGGCGTAGAGTATCATGCCCACGAAGATGGAGACGACCATGATGTTGCGGCAGCGGCCGGGATCGAAGGCGAATTCCTCGGAGGCCTGGGGTACGGTGTCGAAGCCCACGAAGAGGAAGGGTGAGAGCGCAAATATGCTCATGATGCAGGCGGCCTGCGACTTGTTTTCCGCAAACAGGGGCACGAGGTTGCTGATGCCGGCGGAATCCAGGGAGGAGGAGCCGAAGAAGAAGGCCACGATGCCGAAGGTGAGCATGAAGGCAAGAATGAGCTGCAGCTTGCCGGCCATGCCGACGCTGCGGTAGTTGAGCCAGCCGAAGATGATGGTGCCGGCGGTCATGAGCAGCACTTCGCCCATGTAGACCTTCCAGCCCGCGATGGTGTAGAGCTCGCCGAATTCGAACACTCCCGGGAACAGGAAGCGGAAGATGAGCGAGAGCGCGGCAATGTCTATCATGACGATGGCGATGTAGCCGATGACCAGCGCCCAGCCGCATATGAACGAGGCGGTGGGGCCGAAGCCTATGTAGGCATAGGTGAACGCACCTCCGGCGACGGGAGCGTATTTGACCATGTAGCTGTAGCACACGCCGACGAAGGAAATGAGAATGGCGCCGGCAAGGAAGCCGAGCAGCGTGCCGAGGGGACCGGCGGAGGGGAGAAACATGTCACCGGGAAGGACGAAGCAGCCCCAGCCGACGATGGAGCCGAGCGCGAGGGCGCAGACCTGCATGGGAGAAAGGGACTTGGTAAGCTTGGCTTCTGACATATGTCGTTCCTGCTGATGGAGAGAGGGGAACCTGCTGACGCAGGAGAGGTCGCCCGGAGGCTTCCGAAAACGGAGCGCGGGTGCTGCGGGCCGAAAACAAGCAAACGACTTTTGGGTGATGGAATTGTGTGCGAAAAGAATGTGAGATGATGAACTTGAAGCAAGAACCATGCCAAAAGAGCCCATGTGGAACAGCTTATACCTAACAATCTAAATATAAAAGAAAAATATTTTTAACGGTAATGAAAGTCATTAGCTTAAAAAAAGAAAATAATCAAAAAAGAAAAAATTTTTTTCTTTTTTGAAAGAAATATGTGAAAAATAGAGCTATTTGTTTTGCGTCAAACCGAAAAAAATGAACGGGTTAATAGCAAATATTCCATAATTTGCACTTGTTTTCTCATGTGAAGAACAACGCGATGCCTGCCGCAACAGCAGGAAAAAAGAAGAAAAAATGTATATATTTAAATTAAATCAATATGTTATATGTATACTTCCGGCATGAAGGCACCGTTCGGACGGGGAACGGGCTGACGGGCTTCCTGGCCGGGACAGGCGTTTCTATCCCGGGAAGGGAAATGGAGGTCTGTCCAAGGATCTTGTCTGACGGAATCCGCCCATGGCAGCGGAAGAAAAACGGGGCTGTTGTGCTGGAGCAGGAGCAACGGACGGATCAGAAGAGGTGAAAAAGGCCTCAGCATGGGATTGCCGGATGCTGAGGCCTTTTGACGAAAGGGCGGGAAAAAGGAGGTCTTTCGATGCCGGCTGCGGATGGGAGGCGTGCAGCCGGGAATGTCGAGCTTCTGCGGAATGCCGGCACCGGCTCTGCCCGCAATGTCGGGGAAGTGCCTAATAATCCTCTTCGCTTATGCCGAGCTGCTTCATTTTGTAGCGCAGGCCGGGACCGGTGAGTTCCATGATTCTTGCGGCCTTGGAAACGTTGCCTCCCGTCACGCGCAGAACGTTGCGTATGCACCGGGATTCAAAGGCATTGAGCTTTTCTTTAAGAGGAATGACGCTGTTTCTGCGCACGTCGCGGTAGTCGTCGATGAAGGCGGCATCGTTCGGAGCTGCGGGCTGCGGCTGCGATTCTGCCGCACGCCTGCCGAGGCAGGCTTCCCGGAACTGTCTCGGCAGGCAGTCTTCGGTAATGACGGTGCGTTCGCCGAGCAGGGCGAGACTGCCTTCGATGACGTGCAGAAGCTCGCGGATGTTGCCGGGCCAGGAGTAGCCCCAGAACAGCTTCATGACGGAATCGGAGATTCTCACGCCGGGCTTTTCCCCGTCGCGCTGCAGGAAGGAGGAAATGAGCAGCGGAATGTCTTCCAGCCGTTCGCGCAGGGGAGGCACGGCAATGCCTACCACGGCAAGGCGGTAATAAAGGTCGTTGCGCAGTATGCCCCGGCTCACGGCCGTGATGGGAGGCTCGTTGAGAATGCTGATCACCCGCACATCCACGTCCTTTTCCGTGTTTGCCCCGAGCCTGCGCACTCTTTTTTCCTGAAGGACGCGCAGAAGCTTGGACTGCAGTCCGAGCGGCATGGAATTGAGCTCGTCGAGAAGCAGCGTGCCGCCGTCGGCCTTTTCAAAAAGACCGGGCTTGTCCGCGGCATCGGTGTACGCGCCTTTTGACGTGCCGAACAGTATGCCTTCCAGCAGGTTTTCCGGTATGGCCGCGCAGTTGACGGCCACGAAGGGATGATCCTTTCGCGGGCTTGCGGCGTGCAGCGCCTGCGCGAAGAGTTCCTTGCCGGTGCCGTTTTCCCCCCAGATCATGACCGGCACCGGACTTCTGGCGGCCACCTTTGCGTCGCTTATGGCGCCGCGCAGCGCCGGATCGTGGCCGATGATGCTTTCAAACGTGTAGCGCGTGCTTTCGCTGGCGGCGGCAGGAGCACGCGTGTTCATTTTTGCCTCGCCGGTAAGAAGCGCGCTGTCCACCCATATGGTGAAGGCCAGCACGCCGTCTTTCCGGCCTTCGCGGAACAGCGGATAGAAGTCCGTCACGGAGGAGAACAGGGAATTGTTGATGGTCTTGTACCAGTATGCCTTCCGCAAAAGCGGTTCGCCCCGGTGCAGACATTCCATGGTGGGAATGCGGGTCATGCCGTTGGGCACGTAAAGTTCCGTGATGTGCTTGCCCACCACGCCCGAGGTGCTGAATCCGTCCACTCGGGCCTGAATTTCGTTCATGTAGACGCACGTTCCCTCACCGTCCACAATGGCCACGCCGATGCTCATGTGGTCCCATATGGCCCGCATGGCAGGAGTCATGACGTCTGCCATGCTGACGTCGCTGCAGCTTTTCGTACCGATAAGCATAGGAGATCCTTTTGACGGAAGGTCTGATAAATTTTTCTCATGTATAAAAAAATACTTTTTAAAAAGAAAGTTTTTTTTGCGACCTTTGTGGCTTCCGGCAGTGAAATTTTGCCTTGTCAGTTTTATAAAATGTTATATTTCAGATAATTATGATGATAAATAA
>NZ_CAJJIC010000064.1 GCF_905187505.1 uncultured Mailhella sp. | reverse complement strand
AGATTTTTAGGGGAGCGCGCTGACTCGAAGCTCTGGAAAGCCTTCGTTGGCATGACCTGCCGTCTCTCGAAGCCTTGGCGGGCTTTTGTTTGCAGCGGATAACCTTCTCTCAACGCTCTGGGCCCCGGGCCGCTTTCGAGCGGCCCGGCCGGTGGTCATGAATAGGCGGAATTTACTTCCGCCGTTAAATGAAATGGCCACCGTACAAGTTCCGCAGTCCGTACAGTGTGTCCAAAGCAGACGGGAGTCGGAGTCACTCGGGAGAGGGAAAATGTCACCCGGCCGGTGGTCATGAGCAGGCGGAATTTACTTCCGCCGTTAAGCGAAATGACCACCGTGCAAGCCCCGCGTCCGTACGGCGTGTGCGGGACTGACGGACGGACGTGCTCCGTGGGCGGCGGAAAATGCAGGGCGGAACAGGAAAATGGCGGCTGCCGGCGTCCCGAAATCGTCCTTTTCTTGATTTGCCCTGACCCGGATTATCCCGGATTTTTCCGCCGTTCTTTTGCTCTGGAAAGCGCGGTTTCCGGCGCAAGAGAAAGACGTCTTTTCCCCATGAGACGGCAAAGCGTTCGTGGAGAAATGTCGACAAAACGACGGGAGAGAGGAAACATGAGCAAAAAAAGGCGGTTGAGCTGGATGTTCTGACGGAGCGCACAGAGGAGGGCTCAGCGGAGTTTTTCCAAGGAGGAAAGCGAGGGAGAAAAACGGGGAAGCGGAGATTTCACACATCCGGCGCAAAAATGGGTAAAAAAGCGAAAAATGAAGAAAATTTGAGAAAAATTGAGAAAAACGAAGAAGCAATTGTGGAGAAAAAATAAATTGTGCGGATCGAATATTTTTGTTTTCCGTGGATTTTCAAGTGTTATCAATACATTAATGAAAAAATGGAAATAATGGGACAGTTGAAAATTTTTTCAAACATGATAAGGAGTTATTCATTCGACACATTGTGGATACGGCGCTTGCGGCGTAGTGCCGATTTTTGATTCGTGCCGATGGTATTTTCCTTTGCCCTTCTGTAAACCTGTTCTGTTATGAAAGAAATCTGGTCTTCTATACTCAACGAACTTCGCAGCAGACTTCCCGAGGGTAAGTTCAAGGTTTTTCTTGAACCGCTCAAGGGAGACGTGGTCAAACTGTCGCACGCTGACCGCTCCGGCGGCCAGGGGCTTCTTATTGAACCGGTCGGCGTCTGCGAATGGGAAGTTCGCCTGACTGCCATGAACGATTTTATGGCGGCTCAGGTGCGCGACCAGTTCTCCCAGGCCATAGCGGAAGTGGCGTCTTCCCTGCTCGGCAGCCGCGTCAAGGTGACGGTGAAGGCTTCCTCGTCCCGCAAGAAGACGGAGCTGCCCCGTCCGGCGAGTCTCGAACAGCTTGCCGCCTCCATCCCGTCCACGGCGCCCACCGTGCTCATGGCCGACAAGCAGCTCGACCTTCCCATGCCGCTGCCCCGCGTGCGCACCTTCAATCCCGCCATGATGAAGGGGTGGAAGCACTCCTTTGAGGATTTCGTGGTCGGGCCCTGCAATCAGATTGCCTATGCCGCCGCGAGCAACATTCTTGCGGCCAACGCTCCCGTGGACATGGTGTTTCTCTGCGCCGGTGCGGGACTCGGCAAGACGCATCTCACGCAGGCCGTGGGCCGCGCGCTCAGCCTTGAGGCGGACAAAAGACAGGTGCGCATGGAGTACCTCACGGCCGAGGAGTTCACCTCGCAGTTCGTGCAGGCCATGAAGTACAAGACCATCGACCAGTTCAAGGAACGTTTCCGTCAGCTGGACATGCTGCTTCTTGAGGACGTGCATTTTCTGCGCGGCAAGGACCGCACGCAGGAAGAGCTGCTTTCCACCATCAAGAATCTTCAGGATCACGGCGGCCGCGTGGTGCTCACGAGTTCCTTTGCGCCGCGCGATCTTGCGGGCGTGGATTCGCAGCTCGTGTCCCGCTTCTGTTCCGGTTTTGTGGCGAGCATGGAGCGTCCGAACCGCGACACGCGTCTGCACATTCTTCAGGAAAAGGCCCGTCGGCAGTGCATGGTGCTGCCTTCCCGCGTGGCCGATCTTCTGGCCGACCGCATCACCGGCGACGTCCGCCTTCTGGAAAGCTGTCTGCACAATCTCATGCTGCAGTCGCAGTTCACGGGGCACACGGTCACGGAAGAGATGGCCATGGACGTCATACGCAACGTGGCGCGCACGAGTCCCAGCCTCAGCCTTGAGGACGTTGTGGAGCTCATCTGCCGCAGCTTCGACCTTACGCCCGCGCAGCTCTGCTCCAAGTCCCGCCGTCAGAATCTCGTGCTGGCCCGCAACACGGCCTTCTTCCTTCTGCGCAAGCATACCGACCTCACGCTCGAGCAGATCGGTGAGCGCTTCAACCGCAAGCATTCCACGGTCATCAAGGGCATTACCGCGGTCGAGCGCGAAATGAGCCGTCATTCCTCCCTCGGCGGCCAGATTGAGCACACGGTTTCCCTCATCGAACGTTCGGCCATGCTGGCCTAGTGTTTCCGAAATGTCGCCCTGCCCCGTGCGGGGCTTTTTTTTTGCCCGTTTTCCGTCCATGCGCCGCGGACCTCATGCCGGAACTCGCCGACGATGGCGCCGGAAAAAGGCGGACGCGGAGGGCGCCTGCTCCTGCCGCAGTTCCGGCCCGAAAATGTCCGACGGAAGGGCAAGGGCGGGGCGCGGTTCTTCTTGTCGATATCCCCGGTGCGCAGGGAGCGGAACGCGCCGCATGTCTGCCGTGTGCAGGGGATGGCGGACGTGTGCGGGGAAAATCGCCGATGCTCAGAAGTCTCGAGGATGCTTTTCAAACGACCTTGGCCGGTTGTAAAGACGCGGGGCTTTCTATACTCTGTATGGTATGTTTTCCGATGTCTTCAGACGGCGAGTCTGTGGGACGTGATTGTCCGGCGTTCTTTTAAGGTAGGAAGTTATGATCGACATCAGTCAGTGTGATTCCATCTGGACGAAGTTTCTTGAACTCTGGCCTGTGGAGAAAGTTCGCGGCATGACGTTGCCGCAGTACCACACATTGAGCGAGCAGAGCTGTTTTGTGCGCTGTCTGGAAAGCATGACGGACAAGCTGGGGTCCATCTGGGGCGGAAATGCCTTCAAGTTCGGCATATATCAGCGGGGAAACACCGAGTTTTCGGAAAAAAAGTCCCGCGGGTTCACTTACGGGGAAAAATATGCCTGGCGAGCGTGTCTGGGAGACTCCCCTGAAGAAGCCTTTGCCGCTGTCAAAAAAAACGTTTTGAGCATCATTGATGCCGTGCAGTCCCGAAATCTGGAGGCCGTAACGGCCGATGCGCTCTGGCCCATGGTCGCATGGAAGATTGCCTTTCTTTATCAGGACCGACAGAATCCGCAGATTGTTTGCGTATACAGGCGCGAGAGGCTGACAACAGCCCTTGGCGATGCCGAGGGGGCGAGTCTGAGCACTGCGGAGCTGTATCGCCGACTCATGGATCGGCGCGGAGAAAGGAACCTGTTTGTCTACAGTGAGCAGATATGGAGTCGGGAGACGGAAACGGAAACGGCGATGCCTGTTCTGAAGAGAAGCATTCCGTTGAATCAGATTCTGTACGGTCCTCCCGGGACGGGCAAGACGTATGCCACGGTAGACAGGGCGCTGGAGATATTCGCTTCCGCCGGACTGAAGGAGATCGGTCGGAACAGAGAGGAAAAAAAGCAATGCTTTGACCGGCTGGCAGCCGGAGGACACATACGGTTTGTGACCTTTCATCAGAGCTTCAGCTATGAAGATTTCGTAGAAGGCATACGCGCATTTGCGGGGGAAAACGGCAGTGTCGGCTATGCCGTGGAAGACGGCATATTTAAGGAATTGTGCAATGCCGCGCGCAGCCGAATCCATCGCATCGAAACGGACAAGATTGAGCTGAGCGGGCGACGAATATGGAAAATGTCTCTGGGAAACACGCAGGGCGAGGATGCGTACATCTATGACGAGTGCCTGAAGAATAATTATGTCCTGCTGGGATATGGAGGCTGCGTGGATTTTTCGTCCTGCCTGACGGAGCGTGACATCCATGAGAAGTTTAAAAGCGATCTTCCCGATCAGATAGGGAACAACGATTATGCCGTCAGCGTGGTAAACAAGTTTTGCCGCAGAATGAAGGTCGGCGACATTGTGATCGTTTCCGACGGCAACCGTAAATTCAGGGCTGTCGGTGAAATCACGGGCGAGTACCGGGTCATGCAGAGAGAGGAAGATTCCTATGGGCAGTGCCGAAAGGTCAGGTGGCTCTGCACGCTTTCTCCCTCTCGTCCTGCAGAGGACCTCATGAATAAAAATTTCAGTCAGATCACGCTGTATGAACTTGGTAGTGAAGTTCTAGACATGAAAAGACTGGAAGGATTGCTTCAGGGAAGCGCATCCAGGGGAGATGAAGCGCTGCCCTATGTTTTGATCATTGATGAGATAAACCGTGGCAACATTGCTCGCATCTTTGGAGAACTCATCACACTTATAGAAGATGCAAGACGGGAAGCCCTGCCGGGAAGCAGCACGAAGAGAGAAACGCTCTGGGTGCGGCTTCCCTATTCTCGGGATAAGTTCACCGTGCCGGAGAACGTGTATGTCATCGGTACCATGAACACGGCGGATCGTTCTCTGACGGGGCTCGACATTGCTCTTCGCAGACGTTTTTCCTTTGAAGAGGTGCCGCCCCGGCCGCAGCTCTTGGAAAGTCTGGTTCTGGATGAAGCTTCTGGCATTTCCCTCGGCAAGATACTCAGCGACATGAATCAGCGCATTTCCGTGTTGCTGGATCGGGATCATCGCCTGGGTCATGCGCCGTTCATGCGTCTTCTGAGCGGATTTTCCCTGAACGGTGAAAGTGAAAGGGGCCGTTTCATGTGTGCTCTTGCAGAGATATTCCGACGGCAGATAGTTCCCTTGCTTGAAGAGTATTTTTTTGAAGATTGGCAGAAAATTCAGTGGGTTCTCAATGACCACAGGAAAAAGGCAGAGAACAGGTTTCTGACTGTCACCCAGTCTGACGTGTCGCTGTTCGGAGAGTCGGTTTCTCTCGGCAGACCTTGTGAAATATGGGAATGGAATGAATCGTCATTTCTAAAACTGGCCGCCTACGTTCAGATTTCCGATGCTGCCATTGTCCCGGAGGACATGCCGGACATGGAACTCTCGGAGGAATCTGAAGTTCCTGAAGAGACGGATGAGAACCTGTCGCCTGAAGACAAGGCAGGCATGGAGCACGACGATTTTGCGGAATATCATGACTTCATTATTGAGCGATACAGGAACAACAACAATTTTCCCATCCGCATACGGAGAAGGAACGGACCGGATGTTGAAAATGGAAAGGTGCGCAAGGTGCTGCGGCAGATAGCCGCGGAACTCGGCATAACGCTTACAGGCAACACGCAGCTCATGGGAGCGCAGCTTATCCGGTGGTTGAAAGCGCACAGGCCTCAGGCATGAATCAGTATACCGTTCGTGAATATGCCCGCTTGACGACAGATTTAGTGGAGTCACCCTCGCTTGATAGGGTGCAGATACCGGTATCGGCCTTTGACTGGCTGGCGGAGCTTTGCGAGAAGGATGCCATGCTTGGTGAGCTTCGCAGCCGGACCGAGCTTCAGTTGAAGAGTCTTGTCGGTGTTCTGACGACTCCCTGCGGTATTCAGCTGGAGATGCTTCCGAAGACGCAGCATTCCGCCGACAAAGCTCCGGAAAGTCGCCGTCAGCTCATACGGATGCTGACGAAGCTGATTGATGCGGACTGTCGCAGCTTCAGCACGGCGGACATAACGCTGTTCGACAGACCGCTGACCGAGTGGGTGGCTCGACAGTTTCTTCTGCACATGCATGAGCTGGTGAAAAGGGGCCTTCGCTGTGACTACAAAAGGCTGGAGGAAGAGTCTTCCTTCCTGCGAGGTCAGTTGAACGTGCACAGACAGATGCAGCAGCCTCCGCACAGACGGCATGTTTTTCAGGTTCGGCATGATGTCTTTCTGGAGGACAGGCCGGAAAATCGTCTTCTGCGCAGTGCGCTGGAACGGGTGCGATCATGTGTTCGTCTGGCGGAGAACTGGCGACTTGCCGCTTCTTTGTGTCAGATCATGCAGCCTGTGCCTTTCAGTCAGGATGTTCCGGGGGATTTTTTCCAGTGGAGCCGCGACAGACTGATGGCTTCCTATGCCGCCGTTCGTCCATGGTGTGAGCTCGTGCTGGGAAAGAAGATGCCTCATGCCGTTGCCGGCAGACAGGCGGGCATGAGTATGCTTTTTTCCATGGATGTTCTTTTTGAACGTTATGTCGCTCAGGTCTTGCGGGAAAAGCTCGTGCCGGGAGCCCGGTTGAAGGCGCAGACCGAAGGGTGGCTCTGCCGGCGTGACGGAAAGGCCTGCTTCAAGCTCAGGCCCGATATGGTCGTGGACTTCAACGGACGTGCATGGATTTTGGATACTAAGTGGAAAAGAATAGAAAAAAGTTCCGACGTGGACAGCGGCGACGTGTATCAGCTTTATGCCTACGGCAGGCAGTGGGGGCACGGCACGGGCGACGTGATCCTGGTATATCCGGAGCATGAAACTTTTCCTCACCCCCAAAAGCCGTTTCAGTTCATGGGGGAGCAGATGCGTCTTCTTGTCGCCACGTTTGATTTGAAAAGCGACAGTCTGTGTTGTTGTGGCGATGGAGAGGCCATGCCGTGGCTTGCAGAGTGAAAAGAAAATGCAGAAACGATCGAAGGGCCTGGCACTGCCCGGAAGAAAAAGGATTTCTGTCCGGTGTCTGATCTCTGCCGCCGACCAGTGAGTCAGTCGAAAAGGGATGTTGATGAGCCATTTGAGAAAAAGACGCACGGGACAGAAGTCTTTTTGGGGGGAGCAGGCAGAAAGAGAAGAATTCTGTCCGATTAAGGTCCTTGGCTTTTGCAGGATGAGGCACGATGCTGCTTTTTGAAGAGCAGCAATCCAACCATGCTTGACAGTGTGGGAAAAGTGCTTTCCCAGCATTTGCCATGGTCCGGCAGTCTTTTTATGGTAGCTATTTTAATTTTACAGTATGTTGCAAAGAAAAAATTGAAAGGAGCGGGGGGCGTTGCAGCAGCACAGGCGCTTCCGGGACTGGCCTCGTTTTTCCCGCAGCGGATGCGAGAGCTTCCGCGAAGTCGGGAAAAGCAGGGATGAGCTTCGGAGCGTCACGATGAAAACGTGAAAGGGACGTCGCGCCGGAGGCCGGAAGAAGAGACGGTGAGGATCATGAGGTCGAAGCCGTCAGGCCCTTTCCAAGATCGGGCGCGGGCCTTGCGTGCCTTTTGAACGCTCGCCCTCTCTCCGCCGTAGTTCTCCCCGTTTCTCCTCGTTGTTTTTCCCTAGATTTCCCGGCAGCACCAGATGACGCGGCCTATGACGCGCACGCTGTCGGCAAGGTCGCCGTGCAGATCCACGCTGATGGGCGAATATTCCGGGTTGCGGCTTCGGAGCACGAGTCTGCCGCCGGGCAGGGTCTCCACCTGCTTGACGTAGATTTCCTCATTGATGCCCATGGCGTAGATGGCGTGTCCGTAGATTTCCCGCTTGCTCTGATCCACAAGCACCATGTCGCCGTGACGAATGTCCGGCTCCATGCTGTCGCCGCACACCTTCATGAGCACCATCTTGTCGGGATTGCCCTTGCGGCACAGCCAGTCCTGACGGAAGGAAAAATAGGAGAGCACGTCGCCTTCGGTTTCCAGACTGCCCTTGCCCGCGGCAAGGCGCGCCGCCACAAGCGGCACCATGACCAGACCTATGGCGTCCTGTCCTTCTCCCACTTCGCCGAAAAAGCTCTCGCCCTTTGCTCGGCGCTCCTTCATGAGCGCGTCTTCCTTTCCGGCCGGAGCCTCCCGCACGACGTCGGCCGCAGCGCCCGCACCCGCCTGACGGGGCTCACGGCCGAAGAATATCCAGTCCGTGGACAGGCCGAACTTTTCGGCCACTTTCAGAACCCAGCCGTCGGGGATGCGCCCCTTGCGGCGGGCCTGACTGACGGCCTGCGGAGACACGCCGAGAAGCTCGGCAAGCTGGCTGTCGCGCCGAAGTCCGGCCCCCTGAAGGAGGCGATCGAGTGTTTCAGGTGTTGCGCTGTTCATGAATCATTTTTTAAAGGGAACGACATAAAAAGTCAATTGAAAATTGAAAAATTTAAAAAAGTTTAAAATATAAATTTTTAGTTGACAAAATCAATAAAACTGGCAAAAGAGAGTCGTGCTCGGCACAAAAAATCAATGAGACTTTTCAAGGAGCTTCCCTATGGCCATGAGTGACGATATCCGCAGCGTGCGTTCCTTTCTGGGTTCTCTGAACGTCGAGACCTTCAGCCCTGCTCTGGTTGCCCTTGCCTGCAGCAATCTCGAGGCCCTGGCCGAACAGGCCGAAGCGCTGGAAAACACGCCTCTTGCGGTGCGCCGTTCGCCCCGCCGACGCACGGGCTCGCCTGCCGTGCGGCGCATGGAAGTGCTTTCCCTGCTCCAGTAAAGCCGGTTTTACGGCTCCGCCGTCCGGCGCCGGAGTGCCGTGTGTCCGCGTTTCTCCGGTCGAGAGGCAGAGCGCCGCGTAGAAGCCCATGACCTGCCGTACGGCATCCATGCGTCATGCGGGTACTGCGTCGACAATCAGAGGCGGCATTCCCCCGACGGCATTCCCCGACAGTCTTCCCCCCGTCTGTCTTCCGAAAGCCGGGCCGAACGTCGATTGCCGTCGGAGCCGGTCCGCCGTCGGGCCGACGGTTCGGCGGCGTTCCCTTTGCGGGATCTGCGCGGGCCGGTTCGGTGGTCCTTCAGCGGCTCCCCGTGCGTTCCTTCTGCCGTCCGCCTGCATTTTTTCTGTCCACGTCATTCCGACGCGTTCTGACGGAAGCGTTTTCCCGCGCAGACGTTTTTTCTGCGAGCAGTGCCGCTCTTTCGAGCGATGCAGAGTCCGGGGCGGAAAACTGCCGCGGTTCGGCAGCATTTTCTGCCTGCGCGCGGTCCCCGATGACGAGAGCGTCGGCATGGCTCAGGAAGACACTGTTCCCAGTCTGCGCGAGCCCCCCTTTGAAAACGCGGGCTTCGTGGAGGCGTCCCGGTCTTCGAGAGCGCGGAGAGACGCAGAACCCGTGTCCCCGGACTCCGCGCATCAGGGGGGCGTGTCTTTTTGCGCGCATCCGGGGCGCGTGCCCCGTCTTTTCGTTTCAGGGGGCTGTTTCGGCTGCGCCGCCATTCATCCGTCCATCGAAAAAATCCCGCCGTTCATTGAAAAAAATCCCGCGTTTCGCCTTTCGGGGCGGAGCGCGGGATCATGCGTTTTGGGGGAAGAGGGACGGGCCTGAAACGCCGTCTTTCTACATGTTCTTGTTGCGATAGACGAACTGGTGGGGGTCTATGCCGTACTTTTTCACCTTGTAGTTCACGATGCGGTAGCTGGACTTGAGATCGCGCGCGGCTTTCAGCATGTTGCCTCCGGCCTTGATGAGCGCGTCGACGAGAAGTTCCTTCTCAAAGCGGGTCACGGCGTCGCCGAGGGAGAGACCGGCTTCGGTGGCGGTGCTTTCGGCGGTCTGGAGCGACGGAGGCAGGTCGCCTGCACGGATCACGCCGTCTTCGCAGTACTGGGCGGCGCGCTTGAGGCAGCTTGTGAGCTCCGATATGTTGCCGGGCCAGAAGTAGCGGGTGAGCAGTTCCAGCGCGGGATAGGAGATGCGCTTGATTTTTTCGGTGTGATAGTCGGCGTGGCGCAGAAGCAGATGTTCTACCAGCGGCACGATGTCTTCACGACGTTCGCGCAGGGGAGGAATGTGCAGGGAGCACACGTTGAGGCGGGCATAGAGTTCGCTGGAGAAGCGGCCCTGTTCCACAAGGGCGTCGAGCTGGGCGCTGGTGGCGGCGATGACGCGCACGTCGACGGGCACGGGAGAGTCTCCGCCCTGGCGCAGCACGGTGTGTTCCTTGAGCAGGAGCAGCAGGCTTTCCTGCGCTGCGGGGGTGAGGGCTTCCACGGCGTCGAGAAAGATGGTGCCAGTGTTGGCCTGTTCAAAAAGGCCTTTCTGCGTCTGCATGGCTCCGAGGAACGCGCCTTTCTGATAGCCGCACAGTTCTATCTGCAGGCGTTCCGGGGGAAGGGCGGCGCAGTGGCACACCACGAGCGGAATGTCGCTTCTGGGGCTGAAGGCGTGAATGCGCGTGGCCAGTCGTTCCTTGCCCACGCCGGGCTCGCCGCACAGAAGCACGGGGGCACGGCCCTGGGCGATGTGGGCGGCCTGTTCAAGGATGTTGCGCATCACCTTCGACTGCGCGATGAACGCGGAGGAGGATTTCACATCCTCAAGGGCGGCGGCTTCTCGGGAGATCTGTCCGGGCAGGCGGCGCTGACGGCTGAGTTCCTCCTGAAGATAGGCGGCTTCGTTGGCGATGAGGGCGGCCACCACTTCCATGAAGACGCGGCGTTTTTCAAGGTCCTCGCGGGAAACGAATTCGGTGTCGGCGTTGAGGGTGCCTATGACTTCGCGTGCGGAAAGCGGACCGTCTCCGGCCGGGGCGAGAATGGGCACGGAAATGAAAGACAGACGTTCCATTTCCTCGTCGGAGCGCTCAAAGAGCAGGCTGAGGAACAGGGAATCGCCCTTGAGCTTTTCCACGATGACGGAACGGCCGGTGGCGAACACCTGTCCCGTCACGCCCACGCCGGGCGCGTAGTTGGCATGGTTGGCCTTGGGCTGGGCGTCGGCCAGACTGAGACGCAGCATGCCGGTTTCCGGATCGAACAGAACAAGATGCGGACGCAGAAAGCCGTGACGTTCGGAAAGCTTGCGCAGCAGGGAGGTCAGGCTAGTCTGAAAGGGGCGTTTGGGGCCCATTTCGCTGGCGATGAGACGCAGGGTCTCAAGCCACGGGCTGACGTCCTGATTTGAGGCGTTATTGGAATGATGCAGCATGAAAGCACTCCGACGGTCGGAACGGCGTTATTTCTTGAGAGATGCGATGCGGGAACGGAAAAACGCGGCGGATTCCTGGTCGGTGGGCGGAAGGGCGGCCACGGCGGCTTCATAGGCGGCTATGGCACCGGCCTTGTCGCCGGCGGCCACGGCGGCTTCGGCCGTCTGCTGATGGAGGACGGGAGCCACGTCGGCGGGAGCGGAGGCGGCAAGCGTCTTGAATTCGTCGCGGGCGGCGGCGAAGTCGCCTTTGTGCATGAGCACCTGCGCGTGATTGAGACGGGCGGCAAAGGCCAGCGGCGTGTCGCCGTCCTGTGCGGCCACGGCGGCGTAGGCGTCGGCCGCCTTGTCCCAGTTGCCGGTGGCCATGGCGGCGGAGGCGAGCTCCAGATTGGCGGCGATGTGCACGGCGGAGGGGGCGTCCTTGAGGAATCCTTCCAGGGCGGACACGCGGCGCGCCGGATCCTGAATGGAGATGATGCGGCCGAGAGCCATGCGGTCGTCGGAGGTCTGTTCCTCGCGGTACCACTGCCAGCCGGCCACGGAAAGAATGACGATGACCACGAGCACGATGCCGGCGGCGATCTTGCGGGCGTGATTCAGCACGAAGTTCCACAGGGGCGCGGCTTCGGGGCTGACTTCGGCCTGCATTTCGGCGCTGAAATTGGGGATGTTCACGCCGCCCATGACGGGATCGGCGCCTTTGCGGAATGCGGGCTGGGAAAGAGGCGTAGGCTTCTGAATGGTGGGACGCTGAGACATGCGGGAACTCCTTGGGGGAGAAAAAGGACAAAAGGAAAGGCCGGACGGTTCCGGGCCTGCAAGCACGCTAGTAAAGACTGACATAAATGTCAAATGCAGACGCCGGAGTAACGCGAAAGAACGTACCGGCCGGACACGCTGTACGGACTGCGGGACTTGCACGACGGGCATGGCGCTTAACGGCGGGAGTGAATCCCGCCTGCTTATGCCCGTCGACCGGGCTCCTGACGTCGCCCGGGGCCCCCGAGCGTTGAGAGACGGGCAGAGGGGGGAGGCGAAAGGAGAAAAAGCACAGGGGTGAGGGGGGCAGACGCCGGAGTAACGCGAAAGAACGTACCGGCCGGAGACGCTGTACGGACTGCGGGACTTGCACGACGGGCATGGCGCTTAACGGCGGGAGT
>NZ_CAJJIC010000063.1 GCF_905187505.1 uncultured Mailhella sp. | reverse complement strand
GACGGGCGCGCATGCCGACCATGCGCGCCCGTCATCGGGGAGGTGGATGTACCAGGCTGACGCCGGAGGCCTGCTCCGGCATCATTTCATGCCGCTCTTACAGAGCCTTCTTGTAGATGGCCGCCACGGCAGCGTCGGTCATCGTACGAGGGTTGGTCAGGCCGCAGGCGTCCTTCTGAGCGTTGGCGGTCATGATCGGGATGTCTTCTTCACGCACTTCCTTGCCGTACTTCTTGCCGAGGGCGATGAGGCCTTCGGGGATGTTCACGTCGCGGGACAGTTCGCGGATGGCCTTCACAGCGGCTTCAGCGGACTCGTTGGCGGTGTAGCCTTCGGTGCGTTCACCGAGCAGCTTGGCGATGCGGCCGAAGCGGCGACGGGCAGCGATGAGGTTGTATTCGCAGACGTAGGGCAGCAGAATGGCGTTGCATTCGCCATGGGGCAGGTTGTAGAAGCCGCCCAGCTGATGAGCCATGGCATGCACGTGGCCGAGGCTGGCGTTGTTGAAGGCCATGCCGGCGAGATATTCGGCGTAGCACATACCTTCACGGGCTTCTTTGTCCTTGCCGTTGGCCACGGCGCGGCGCAGATAGCGGTTGATGAATTCAATGGCCTTTTCAGCGCAGGCGTCGGTCATGGGAGTGGCGGCGGTGGAAACATAGGCTTCCACGGCGTGGGTCAGAGCGTCCATGCCGGTAGCGGCGGTGAGGGAAGGCGGCATGCCCATCATGAGGACGGGGTCGTCGATGGCGACGCTGGGAGTGCAGCGCCAGTCGACGATGGCCATCTTAACCTTGCGGGCAACGTCGGTGATGATGCAGAAACGGGTCATTTCGGAAGCGGTGCCGGCGGTGGTGTTCACGGCAACATAGGGCGGGAAGGGCTTGGAGGACTTGTCCACGCCTTCGTAGTCCTGAATCTTGCCGCCGTTGCTGACGAGGAAGCCGACGCCCTTGCCGCAGTCATGAGAGCTGCCGCCGCCGAGGGTGATGAGGCTGTCGCAGCCGTTGGCCTTGTAAACTTCGGCAGCGTCATGCACGTTCTGGTCGGTGGGGTTCGGGACAGCGCCGTCGAACACAACATAGGACACGCCGCCTTCGTCGAGAATGTCGGTGATCTGCTTCAGGATGCCGCAGGCAACGATACCCTTATCAGTTACTATAAGAGGATGCTTGGCGCCCAGGCTCTTCAGGCGGTAGGGAATTTCCTTACTGCAGTTAGGACCGACGAGAGTAACAGTAGGAATGAAGAAAGAAGTGATCTGACCCTGGTACATGCATTTGACATCAGTGCTCATAGTAACTCCTTGGTAGCAGTAGTTAGCAAGAGGATAAGAGACTTGTACTGTATTTGTCCTACGGTACTGCTGTGAAAATGTCAAAGGTTCTGAAAAAATAAAAAATTAACTTTTTCATTTCAAAATTCAATAAATAAAATAATCAATCATCATGGCATATTACCGTGTTACTTAAAAAACAAGCTCCAAAACTTTTCCATTCCATTTCAAAATTCCATTTCAAAATTCCCCCTTTTTCGTCCACTTTGCGCCTCTGTGGGGGGCAGGTAACATTCTTCTGCAAGTGTGCTCTTAAATAAATATAACTATATTGAATACAATGAAAAATAAAAAATTATCCTCCATCGTTTCCGTCGGGAGCGGCATGGGCAAAACGCCTTCCGATGCTTCATTTTTAATAGGAATGGTTCTCCGGTTTCAAAGTTCCCTGCGGCCGGGGACAAGGATGTTGCCGCCCTTTTCTCCCCTGCCCTCTCGACGGGAAAAGAACGCTTCCCCTTGAAACGGCGTTTCCGCTGAGCTATAAGGAAGAAAAACCAGAAGCGCACGCATGGCCTGATTTTTCGCCATGTCTGCCTTTTGCAAACCACGGAGTAGCATCATGCGTCGCATTCTTCTCACCTGCGCCCTTCTGGCCGCTCTGGTCGCCCCCGCTTCTGCCGCTGTCGACACCAGCAAACTTCAGCTTCCCGGTGATCTTACGCTCGAACAGGCGCAGAAGGTCGTGGACGGTGCTCTCGAATTCGCCAAGAAACAGGGCGTTCCCATGAACATCACCGTCATCGATGCCGGCGGCAACCTCAAGGCCTTCTGCCGCATGGACGGCGCCTTCCTCGGCAGCATCGACGTTTCCATGAAGAAGGCCAAGACGGCCCGCATGTTCAACATGTCCAGCGCCGAACTCGGCGCTGCCGCTCAGCCCGGCGGCGAGCTGTACGGCATCGAAGTCACCAACAACGGCCTGGTCATCTTCGGCGGCGGCGAGCTGCTGAAGGACAAGAACGGCGTGGTCGTCGGCGCCATCGGCGTGAGCGGCGGCTCCGTGCAGGAAGACACCAACGTGGCCAAGGCCGGCGTGGCCTCCCTCAACAAGTAGCGCGTCGTTCCGGGACAGCCCTGCTCTGAAAGGACTCCTTCCCGTTCTCGGAACGTTTCATGATCACGGGGCGGATGGATTTCGAACATCCGCCCCGTGTCGTTTCTACGGGCGAAAACTTTTGATTTCCCTGAGGATAAAGGCCTTTCACGCCCCTTTTCCAGCGGGCGGACGCATCTCGGACGCGGAGCGCCCGCACGAGGTCTCCGCCTGATTCCCTTACTTTTTCATGATGAGGATTGCCTTATGAACGTCATCGAAGCCATTGAACAACGCCGCAGCATACGCATCTACACCGACAAGCCCGTCGAAAAGGAAGTACTGCAGCATCTGGTCGAGCTTGCAGTCAAGGCTCCCACGGGTTCCGGCATGGAACCCTGGGGATTCGTCGTCCTTCAGGACAAAAAGGAAATCGACGAACTGTCCGAGAGCATCAAGAAGAAGGTGCTGGAGAATCTCGACGCCTATCCGCAGTTCCGCCAGTACGAATCCTGGCTCAGGAAGGAGCAGTACCACATTTTCTACCACGCCGATACCGTGCTCGTCATCTACGGCAACGAAGATTCTCCCTGGAACGTCTACGACTGCTCCCTGGTCGCGGGCAATTTCATGCTCGCGGCCGAGAATGAGGGCATAGGCTGCTGCTGGATAGGCTTTGCCGAGGCCCTCTTCAACGACGAAGACTTCAAGAAGGCCCACGGCGTGCCCGAAAACTTCCATCTCGTGTCGACCCTCGGCATGGGCTACACCAAGGTCGCCGTGCCTCCCTGCACGAGAAAGCCGCCGGTCTTCTTTTCCTGGACGAAGTAGCGCCGCGCCTCAGACAGTGCGCGCTGCCGTCCTCCCCGTTTAGGATGGTCACGAAATGATGCAGGGAAGGAAAAAGCGTGATTGTTTTTCCTCTTCCTTGACGAAAAAAAAGCCGGAGCCTTAATGTCGGCATAAAGAAGCTTCTCCATCCATCGTGAATCCACCAAAACAAGGAGCACGGCATGTTTCGTTTCCTGCGTGTCAACATGGCCACCAAGAGCTGCGTATTTGAGGACATCCCCGAAGAATACGCCGGTCTTGGCGGCCGTGCGCTGACCTCCACCATCGTGGCCCGCGAGGTCAACCCCATCTGCACTCCTCTCGGACCGCACAACAAGCTGGTGTTCGCTCCGGGACTTCTCGGCGCCACCAACAGCCCCAACTCCAACCGCATTTCCGTGGGCTGCAAGAGCCCTCTGACCGAAGGCATCAAGGAATCCAACTCCGGCGGTCAGCCCGGCGGCCATCTCGCCAAGCTCGGCATCCTCGCCATCATCGTTGAGGACATGGCCACCGAAGGCGAATGGTGGCAGCTTGAGATCAGCAAGGATTCCGCCAGGCTCGTGCCCTCCACCGTGGCCGGTCTGAACAACTTCGACGCCGTGGCCAAGCTCGTCGAGCAGTACGGCAAGGACTGCAGCTACGTGACCATCGGCAGAGCCGGCGAATTCAAGCTCACCGCCGCCAGCATCGCCTTCACGGACCGCGAACTGCGTCCGCAGCGTCATGCGGGCCGCGGCGGCGTGGGCGCCGTCATGGGCTCCAAGGGCCTCAAGGCCATCATCATCAATCCCGAGGGCGGCAAGAACCATCCCCTCGTGGACGAAGAAGGCTTCAAGGCCGCGTCCAAGCGCTTCGCCAAGGCCCTCACCAGCCATCCCATCACGGGCAAGGGCCTTGCCGAATACGGCACCGCCGTTCTCGTGAACATCCTGCATGAAGCGGGCGGCCTTCCCACCCGCAACTTCACCTGCGGCCAGTTCGAGCATCATGAAGCCGTTTCCGGCGAGCGCATGAACAAGCTCACCAAGGAACGCGGCGGCGAAGGCTCCGTGGCCCACGGCTGCATGAGCGGATGCATCATCCGCTGCAGCGGCATCTTCCCCGACGAAAAGGGCAAGTTCAAGAGCAAGTGGCCCGAATACGAAACCCTGTGGTGCTTCGGTCCCCACAGCAACATCGACGACCTCGACCTCATCTGCACCTTCGACCACATGTGTGACGACATCGGCGTGGACACCATCGACGTCGGCGTGGCCGTGGGCGTGGCCATGGCCGGAGGCGGCATTCCGCTCGGCGACGGCAAGGCCGTCATGGAAGCCATGAAGGGCATCAGCGAAGGCACCCCGCTCGGCCGCATCATCGGCTGCGGCACCGCCACCACGGGCCGCGTGTTCGGCGTGCGCAGAGTGCCCTGCGTCAAGGGTCAGAGCCTGCCCGCCTACGATCCGCGCGCGGTCAAGGGCGTGGGCGTCACCTACGCCACCACCCCCATGGGCGCCGACCACACCGCGGGCTATGCGGTCACCGCGAACATCCTCTCCTGCGGCGGCAAGGTCGATCCGCTCAAGAAGGACGGTCAGATCGAACTTTCCCGCAATCTGCAGATCGCCACGGCCTCCGTGGACAGCGTGGGCCTGTGCCTGTTCACCGCCTTCGCCATTCTCGACATCCCGGATGCCCTTGCGGCCATCGTGGACATGCTGAACGCCAAGTTCGGCTGGAAGCTCACCGGTGACGACGTGGTCACCCTCGGTCAGCGCATCCTGTCCACCGAAATCGACTTCAACCGTCGCGCCGGCATCACCGAAGCCGCCGACCATCTGCCCGACTTCTTCACCGACGAGCCCGTGGCGCCTCACAACACCACGTTCGACTTCACGCCTGAAGAACTGCAGACCACCTTCAACTGGATAAAGAAGTAACACTCTGCCCGTCCCGCGCGGAGAGAGCTCCGCGCGGGACCTTCCGCCCATGAGCATACTGATAAAACTGAGCACCACCCTGCGCGACATGGTCCCCGGATACGAGCCGGAAGCGGGCCTTTCCGTTTCCCTGAACGAGGGGGAATCTTCCCTCACGGCCGGAGAACTGGCCGCGCGCATCGGCATTCCTCTGGAAGAAATCAAGATCGTCATGATCAACAGCCGTCAGAGCGAACTTGACAGCATCGTTCGAGACGGCGATCGCGTGGCCTACTTTCCCGCCGTGGGAGGAGGCTAGATGGACACACTCCCGGAAACACGGACGCTGCTGAAGACCCTCGCCCCCTTCATCACCCGAAGGAAGGACGGAACGGACGTGTCCAGAGCGGGCATACGTCTTCTGTCCGCAGAAACGGGAATGCCGGAGCGCGTCGTCATGGCCGGACTTCTTTCCCGGGATCTCTGGCCGGAACGCTTCAGCCGCTGCAGGGGCGCCTTTTCCGCACAGTCGATATCCCGCCTGCTCTCCGCCAGGATTCTTGTGGCCGGATGCGGGGGACTCGGCGGACACGTGGCGGAACTTCTGGCACGCATGGGCGCGGGAACTCTGGTGCTCTGCGATCCCGACAGATTTGAGGAAAGCAATCTCAACCGTCAGCACTTCTGCACGGAAAGAACCCTCGGCCGTCTCAAGGCGGAGGCCTGCCGCGAGGGTCTGCTGGAGCTTGCCTCCTACATGAACGTTGAAGTCCATGCCGTTGCTCTGGACGAAAGCAACCTTCCCGGCCTGCTCGAAGGCGCGGACGCGGTCATGGACTGCCTTGACTCCGTGGCCAGGAAAAAAATGCTGGAACACGAAGCCGAAAAGGCCGGCGTTCCCTGCGTGCAGGGGTCCGTGGCGAGAAACGAAGGACTCGCCCTTTTCGACAGCTCCTTCGCCCTGCCCTTCTCCCGAGTTTATCCCGGTGAAGTTTCAGGCAATCTGGAAGGTGCCGCCATGAATACTCATGTGCTCACAGTAGCGGGCACCGCCACTCTTATGGTATCTCTTCTCATGCGGTGGCTCTGCATGGACAAAAATGACGGCGGAAAGCTCTTTCATCTCGACCTTTCCATTCCCGAACTGGAAACCCTTTCGTTTTCCGTCTGAACCAGAAAAAACATCATCAAATAAAGGATCACGGCATGGCATTCATCAGCGATCAGCAATGGAGACGCATAGAGCCGTTTCTCGCCCGGGGCAAGAAGGTGGGACGTCCCCGCAAGAGCGACCGCGAAACGCTCGAAGCCGTTCTCTATGTCCTTACCACAGGCTGCCGCTGGAGCGACCTGCCCCGCGACATGGGCAGCTATGTCACGGCATGGCGACGCTTTACGGCATGGAAGAAGGACGGAACCTTCGACATCATCCGCTCCTGCCTGCCCGCCAGCGTGCAGCTTTCCGAAAATGCGACCACGCCGCGGAAGATCAAGACCGGCAAGTGCAGCCTGGCCATGAAAAAATATGTCGGTCCCAAGAACACGCAGGCCGATTCCTGACGGGAATTCTCCGCATGGACGCAGGCAGCGAACACGTCCGCCCGATTCCCCGCATTTCCCCCAGTCCTGCGCAATGCTCCGGCAGGATTTTCCTTTTACGGAAGGTTGCAAACGCCTCCCGAATGCGCCTTTCAGAAAGCCACGATGCTCTTCCCATGGTTCCGAGGTCTGACTCAGACGTCGGAGCCTTTTTCTTTCAGCGGCGCAAGAGACGCTCCTTTGCCTGCGCGCTGAGGGAACGCCGAAGCGAACGACGGCAAAAAAGAAGACGGCCGCCTCCCCCGCCCCGACCGGTCGAGGGAAGAGGCCGTCTCTCCCGTTATTTTCCGTCGTATTCCCAGATGATCTCGCCGGTTCTGTCCGTGCCGTATCCGCCCATGGCCTGCACGCTTTTTTTGAATTCATCGGAGCGGATGACGTCGAACAGGGCCAGAATTCGCGCATCTTCCTCATAGCGTTTCGGAATGACGAGGTCGTATTCCTCCACGCCCACGGAAATGAAGTCCAGCCCGAGAGCCGCGGCGGCGGAACGCACGCCTAGTCCCGCATCGGCACGACCGGAGAGCACGGCGGCCGCCACGTTCATGTGGGTGTATTCCTCGTCGCGGTATCCCAGGATGCTGGCGGGCGAGAGGCCGCGCTTTTTGAGCTCGTAGTCGAGAAGCACGCGCGTGCCGCTGCCTCGCTGCCGGTTGATGAACTGCACGTCCTCGCGGCACAGGTCCTCGAAGGATACGATGTTCTTCGGATTGCCGGGCAGCACCATGATGCCCTGCTCGCGTTCCACGAGCTGCACCAGCAGGGCAGGCACGCCCTTCATGTTCTCCTGAATGGCCCGGCGGTTGTACACGCCGTTTTCCTCGTCGAGCAGATGGCTGCCCGCCAGGTGACACTGCCCGCGCCGAAGCGCGAGAAGACCGCCGAGAGAGCCCACGTGGGCCGAGGTCAGCCTGAAGCCGGGATGCTTTCTTCTCAGCATGCTGTCGATGAGATCCAGCGTATTGTCGTGGCTGCCCGTGGCGAGCAGCGCACCCTCGATCTCCTCCCGGGTGCGGAGAAGCTCGGCGCGCACGGGCACTCCCGCATCCAGACCTTCTCGGTCGCGTTCTATGGGAATGACGGCGTCTGCACGGGAAAGGCTGGTCACGGTGCCCGCTCCCCGGGGAAGCGTGACGGCGTAGCAGGTGCCGTCCACCACGCCGAGCTTGACGCGGACCCTCTCCTCCATGCCGGGGCGCGAAGGAATGGGATTGCAGGGAATGACGGACACGGACTCGCGGCGTCTCACGCCCCGCTTCTGCCAGCGGGCGAGAAGCGGCAGGGCGAATTCCTCCATGGCCACGATGGCGGACACCGGATAGCCCGGCGTGCCGATGACGGGCACCTTTCGCCCCCCGGCTTCCACGATGCCGAGCGCCGTGGGCTTGCCGGGCATGACGGCCACGCCGTGCACCAGAAGTTCTCCCATGCCGGCGATGACGTCGGCCGTATAGTCATGACTGCCCGCGGAGGAGCCCGCGTTCATGATGACGAGGTCCGCCCCACCTTCCACGGCCGAGGCAATGGCCGCGCGGATGCGCTCCACGTCGTCGGGAACAATGGGGCACACGCGGGCATGAGCGCCCGCATCCTCCACCATGGCGGAAAAGATGAGGGAATTGAATTCCGGCAGAGCCCGACCGGCGCGAAGATCCTCTTCCTTCGCCTCATCGAGCGCCACGATCTCCGAACCGCTGGGGATGATGGCCACCTCCGGCTTGCGGAACACGAGAGGACGGGTCACGCCTGCCGCGGCCAGCGCGCCGAGTTCATACGGCCCCACGACCACGCCCGGCGCAAGAATGATCTCCGTGGCCACCATGTCTTCGCCGAGCTTGCGCACGTGCTGCCAGGGAAAGGCGGCCTTTTCCGTGACCACGTACTTTCCGCCCTCCTCCACGTTGAGATGCTCCACCATGATCACGGCGTTGCAGTCTTCGGGCATGGGGCGGCCGGTATTGATCCAGAAGGCGTTCTTGCCGATTTCCAGACGCAGCGGTCTGCGTGCGGAGGCCGTGAACGTATCCTCGGCCTTCACGGCCACGCCGTCCATGGCCGCTCCGTGAAACGCCGGCGAAGAGCGCCGCGCCTCCACGGGACGGGAAAGCACGCGATGAAGCGCAGCAGAAAGCGGGACTTCCTCTTCGGCAAGTTCCATGCCGAGCTCGTCCGTGCGGGCGAACCAGAGCTCCCGAGCCTCGTCGGGAGTCTTCATCGTAAGATAGGTATGTCTGGGCATATGTTCTCTCCTGGCGCAGCGCGCCATGATGACAGTCGATTCTCGGCAGGACGGCAGAAAAAGCCGCTGCCTCCGCCCTCCCCGCCGGTTCCGCCTCGAAGGAACCGGCGCCCCCTGCAGGGCGCACAGGAAGGGACAGGACGCCGTCTCACAAAAAGGCGGCCATGATGCGGCATCCGGCAGGGCCGGAACGCCGTCTCAGCGCAGAAGTTCCGCAAACACTTCCTGCCCGGCGTACAGCCCTTCGCTGTTTTCCGGGCAGACCACAAGAGCGTCGGCCGACACAAGACCGGAAATGAGCCCGGAAGGCGCGGTAAGGGGCTCGGCCGTCCAGCCGCCTTCGCTTGTGCGCGAGAGCTTCACGCGGATGAAGTCCCGGCGCCCCTGAGCCGAGGCCACGCCACGGGAAAGCACGGCCGGCACTCCTGCGGGGACGGGTTCCTCCCGGCCCTGCAGATGCCGGAGAAGCGGCGCAAGAAAGACGCGGGCGCACACAAGAGCGCTCGAAACGTGCCCGGGAAGGCCCATGAGGCACTTTCTGCCGGAACGGGCAAGGATGAACGGCTTGCCGGGGCTGATGGCCGCGCCGTGCACCAGAAGTTCCCCTTCCGGCATGGAAAGAAAAATGTCCACGGTATGGTCCCGCATGCCTGCCGAGGAGCCGCCCGAAAGCAGCACCACGTCGGCCCAGTCCAGCGCATGGCGCACGGCCTCTTCCAGCTTTGCCACGTCGTCTCGGACAAGGCCTTCAAAACGCACGCAGGCCCCCTCCTGACGGCACAGCGCCGCAAGGGAATGGGAGTTCACGTCCCGCACCTGCCCGGGAAGAGGCTTCTCGTCAAAGGGCACCACCTCGTCTCCCGTGGAAAGAATGGCCACGCGCGGCAGTCTCCTCACCGACACGCTCACCTGACCGAGAGCCGCAAGCAGACCGATTTCCTGGGGACGCAGACGCGTGCCCGCCGACAGGAGCATCTTTCCGGCGGAAGCATCCTCGTCATGCTCCAGCACGTGATCGCCCGGAGCCTGCGTGCGCACAAGCTCCACCAGATTTTCTCCCGCAGGCCGGGAATACTCCACCATGACCACGCAGTCCGCCCCCTCGGGCAGCATGCCGCCCGTGAGTATGCGCGCCGTCTGTCCCGGCGCCAGCGAAAAGTCCGGCGCCTTTCCCATGGGGCAGTCGCCCACGCATTCCAGAAGCGCAGGAGAGCCTTCCTGCGCGCCGAACACGTCCCGGGCTCGGACGGCATACCCGTCCACCGTGGAGCGGTCGAAGCCCGGCAGATCTTCGGGCGCCGTCCAGTCCCGCGCAAGGCAGCGCCCCGCGCACTCGTCCAGAGGAACGCTTTCCTCTTCAAGAGGCTCAAAGGTCTTGACGAGCGACAGCACCTCGTCCACCGATTTCAGGGTAAGAAAGGACTTCATGACTTCTCCCGGGTAAATGGAATGATACTTCCGCGGAGTATAACCTTTTGAAGAAAAAAGAAAAGACGCCCTCCGTTCCGGGAGGAAAAGGCTCGGATTCCCGCTTCTTGCAACATTTCGTTTTTTGCGCAATCACCTTGAAAAGAAATATGATAATTTTGAAATAAAACATCGTCCAGTGACAGTTTCCCCATTTCAGTATTGCCTATATGAATTTTTTACGTTATATTGAAATACGCGTTTGCACCATGAAAGTCATTTCATAATTAGGCAACGGACATTTTTCACAGCGTATACACCATGGGCGTTTTGTGCCATGAGTGAAAGGCATGATTTCATAAATGCATCCGTTCCCTGATTTCCATGGGGCGGAACAGATAAAAGACGAAGTGCACCTTGCCTCAGGAACATCTGACCAGAAGCCTGCTCGAACAGCTTACGCTCCGCTGGGAAGCATGGGAAAAGGAAGCCACGACCACGGCAAAGAAAATCGTCCGCGCGCGGCTTCATCTGCTTTTCCTGCTCATCCGCTACGGAGGTCTCAGGCTCGGCGAGGCGCTGAGCCTGAACGTGCGGCAGGACGTGGACACGGTGACGGGCATGGTGCACGTTCCCGATCCCGGCGGACGGGACGTGCTTCTGCCCGTCTCGTGCATGAAGCACATCCGGCGCATACTCAGTCTTCCCGAGGCCGAAAGCGAGTCCTTTCTTCATTTCGATCAGGGCTTCGTCCGCAGGAAGTTCTACGCCGTCGCCGAGGGCATGGGGCTTGCGCCGGGCATGGCCGGACCGCGTGCCATACGCTACGCAAGAGGTCTGGAGCTTCTGGAGCTGCACGTGCCGTTCAACGTGGTTCAGGCCTATCTCGGGCAGCAGAAAACGGCACAGATCGCGGAATTTCTGGACTTTGCCGGAGGCGAGGCCAAGCGCATCGTGAAGAACAGTTCCGCAGGCAGACCGACGACGGATGAGGAGACGGACAATGCCTTCATCGGCATCATTACGGACATACGGACGGGAATGCGGGCGGCGAGCGTGGAAGTCACCACCTTTTCCGACCTCGTCATCACGGCAAGATGCGACGTGAGGCAGTTTCTCAACATGGAACTGCATCTCAACCAGGTGGCCACGGTTTCCATCGACCCTGAACAGATCGTGCTGTCTGCCGAAAAGGCGTCTCTGGCCCTTCAGGGGCCGGTGCGCGCCACGGTGACGGCACTGCATCAGGACACGGTGGAATCCTTCCTCGTGCTGGAGCTTGCCGACGGCACGCGAATGAACGCCGTGCAAGAAACCGCGCATCTGGCACGCCTTCGGGTGCGTCAGGGAAGCCGGGTCTATCTGAGCTTTCCTGCGCGCGCCGTGAGCCTCTCCACCGACTGACAACGCCGGCTCTTCACTTCCGAAGAGCCGCAACCATAACAAGGAGCATATCCATGAACCATTTCGGCAAAGTCCTCTTCGGCACTCTGCTCTCGCTCTCCTGCGTTCTTCCCGCGCAGGCCGCAGATTCCCTGATGATGGCCACGACCACCAGCACTCAGGATTCCGGACTTCTGGAATACGTCGCGCCCGTGTTCAAGAAGGAAACCGGCATCGACCTCAAGTGGGTGGCCGTGGGCACCGGCAAGGCTCTTGAAATTTCCAAGAACTGCGACGCCGACGTGCTTCTCGTCCACGCTCCCGACGTGGAAAAGAAGTTCATCGACGACGGCTACGGCATCGACCGCCGTCAGGTCATGTACAACGACTTCGTCATCGTCGGCCCCAAGTCCGACCCTGCGAAGATCGCCGGCAAGACCACCGGCGAGGCTCTGAAGGCCATCTATGACGCCAAGGCCGGTTTCGTGAGCCGCGGCGACAAGTCCGGCACCCATTCCGCCGAGCTCAATCTGTGGAAGCAGTTCAACCTGAAGCCCGACAAGGAACCCTTCTACATCTCCGCCGGTCAGGGCATGATGGCCACTCTCGCCATCGCCGCCGAAAAGGGCGCCTACGCCCTCACCGACCGCGGCACCTGGATCAAGTACGAAAGCCAGCAGGGCGCGGCCAATCCTCTGACCATCGTGGTGCAGGGAGACAGCGCTCTCTT
>NZ_CAJJIC010000062.1 GCF_905187505.1 uncultured Mailhella sp. | reverse complement strand
TTTCGGATGTCCTTGGTCACCTGATACTGATCGTTGCGCCGCACGAAGAAACGGGCGAGGCGTTCGGGAGACACGTCGTCGGCGATGCTTTCGGGGAAGACGCCCTTTCCGGCCTGTTCGATGGCCCGGGTGTCGACGTCGGTGGCGAAGATCTTGACGTCTCTGCGCAGATGCCTTTCTTCGAGCACCTCGCGGAAGAGCATGGCCAGGGAATAGGCCTCCTCGCCGGTGGAACATCCGGCGCTCCACACGCGCACGGGGGTATCCTCGTCGCTCTGCTCGATGATGGCGGTGACGGCGGTTGCCTTGAGCGTTTCAAAGAACTCCGCGTCCCGGAAAAAGCGCGTGACGCCGATGAGTATGTCCTTGACGAGCTGCGAGGCCTCTGCGGGATTTTCCTCGATGAGCCTTGCGAAGTCGGCGGGCGTGGCGCTGCGGGTGACCACCATGCGCCGTTCGATGCGGCGCAGCACGGTGTTTCTCTTGTAGTGGGTGAAGTCTATGCCGCTCACTCTCTTGAGAATCATGTAGATGCGCGCGAGCAGTTCCTCGTTCCCGGAAAGAAGGGGGCTGCGTTCCGAGGCGGCGGCCACGGCGGGATAGTGCGAAAAATTGAGCAGTTCCGCGGCGATGTTTTCCGGGGACAGGACGAAGTCGGCAAGGCCTGTGCCGATGGCGCTTCTCGGCATGCCGTCGAAGCGGGCGCTTTTGGGCTCCTGCACGAAGACGAGGCCGCCGTGTTCCTTGACGGCCTTGATGCCGCCGGTGCCGTCGGATCCCGTGCCGGACAAGACCACGGCAAGGGCCAGTTCACGCTTTTCCTCGGCGAGCGAGGTGAAGAAGAGGTCTATGGGATGATTGACCGCGCCGTGCGCCTGTTCCGCGAGCAGGAGTCTGCCGTCCTTCACGGTCATGTTCTTCCCCGGGGGAATGAGAAAGACGACGTCGGGCTGCACGGGCATGCCGTTTTCGGCCTGCACGACCTTCATGCCGGTGTGCTTGCCGAGGATCTCCGCCATGAGACTCCTGTAATCCGGCGAAAGGTGCTGAATGACGACGAAGGCAAGATTGCTGTTGTCGGGCATTCCGGCAAAAAACTGCTGAAGCGCCTCAAGGCCTCCGGCGGAAGCGCCCATGCCCACGATGAGCAGAGAACGCTTTTTCTCTCTGTTGCCTGCAACGTTCGTTCCGGCTTCCGTCATGACTTCTCTCCTTGCCGCTTTTCGGCAGAAATCAGGTAGCGACGTTCAAACTCCTCCACGGCCATGGGGCGTCCGTAATGGAAGCCCTGTCCGAGCACGCAGCCTTCTTTGAGCAGCGCGTCCTTCTGCGTCTGATTTTCCACGCCTTCGGCCACGCATGCCATGTTTCTTGCCAGGCACAGACGCACGATGTCGCCCACGAGCGCGCGTCCCACGCTGTTGTGCGCCAGGTCGCGAATGAGGCTTCTGTCGAGCTTCACGGTGTCGAAGGGCACGCTGGTGAACAGGGACAAGTTGGCGTAGCGGGTGCCGAAGTCGTCGAGACCGAAGCGCACGCCGAAGGGCCGAAAACCCGCCATGGCTCTTTCGAGGGTGCGGCTTTCGACGTTGCCCGCGTTTTCGGAAACCTCGATTTCCAGCGACGAGGGGGCAAGCATGGGATAGCGGCTGAAGAGCGCCAGCACCGAACCGGGCGCCGAGGGGCTGAACAGCGTGGCGCGGGAAAAGTTCACGGAAACGGGAATCGGACGAAGTCCCCTGCGCCGCCAGCCTTCCATGACGGAGAGGGTCATGTTGAGCACGTGCAGATCGAGTTCGCGGATGGCCCCGGTGCGTTCCATGGCCTCGATGAAGCGCGCGGGCATCACGACGCCGCCCGAACCGTCGAGGCCGCGAACCAGGGCTTCGGCCCCGATGACGGCGCCCGTGCGCATGTCGACCTTGGGCTGAAGATGGATGGTGAAGCTTTCGAGGCCGTCGGTTCCCGCCATGCCGGGCCCGCGCATGCCGAGTTCAGGATGAGCCGCGCCGCCTGCCGAGGTTTCGAGCTGGCCGCACAGCATGATGGTGCGGGCCTCCTTGACCAGCTTGTCGCCGGAAAAAAGCCCTTCGGACCAGGTATAGCCGAAGCGGAGCTGACCGGGATAGCGGCGCTGCAGCATGGACTGCGCCCTGAGCACGCGGGCCAGAAAGACGTTCTGCGTGCAGTTGGCGCAAAGGGCCACGAACTCGTCGCTGCGCGTGCGGAACAGAAGCTCGCGGCCGAACACCGCGCCCAGCGTTTCGGCAAGATAGAGCACGACGCGCGAATTCCGGCTGCGGCTCTGCGTTTCGGTCGGGGCGGCGAGATGCGGCATGTCAAGGATGAAGGCTCCCATGGACGTGCAGGTGTCGGAGGTGAGCCGACATACCCTGTCCATGTAGGCGTGCAGATTCTGCAGACCGGTGAGCGAATCCCGAAACGCAGCCATGCCGCGTCCTGAGCCCGCCGCGCCGGAAAAGCGCAGCACGCGTTCCATGTGGGGCAGCAGCATGGCCGAGAGCGCGTCGACGCGGATGGGCCGACGCGGATTTTCCACGCACAGCACGCCGTCGGGCCCGCCTTCCGCGGGGGCGAGCGGAAAGGCCATGAAGCGCCAGTCCCGGCTTCTTCCGCCCGGCTCGGCCCTGCGTTCAAGGCAGACCGGACGATTCTCCCGCAGACAGCGCCACAGAAGAGGAAGACTGTCCAGCGCCATGCCCGAGAGCCGCCTTTTCAGGCTGGAGCGGCCCTCGGCCACCCACTCGTGGGAAGCGCGCACGGTGCGCCCGTCTTCGGCCAGGGAAAGGGTATACGCCCGGTCGGCCTGATAATGGGTTCCCAGATGACGCAGCACCTCGCTCATGGCGACGTCGGCAGAATCCTCCCGGAGCAGCACGTCGAGGCAGGCTATGGCCACGTCCTTTTCCGCGTCGGAGAGGGGCGGCGTCTCGACCGGCACGGCGTCGCCGGCTGCGGGAACGGCGTCGTTCATGGGGCTGTCCATGTCGGACTCGTCGTCGTTCTCCAGGTTCTCGAGACCGGTTTGCTGAGGGTCGGTCTGGGTGGGCAGCTTCGGAGAAAGGTCGTCCATGAAGATCACGGTGTCGGAAGGAGCGTCTTTCCACCGGGCACAGCAGCGTTCGGCCTTGTCGAGCATGTCGTCGTAGTCCATGCCGCCCAGATCCGCGCAGGCCACGGCCGCCACGAAGCGCGGCCCGGACACGAGTCCGCCGTCGGAAAGGGCCTGACGCACGAAGGCGAAGGCGTCGTCTATGCGCTGCCGGGTCACGGCGCGGGAGAAGGCGTCGGGCCGGAACACGGTAAAGGAGGTCTCATCGTACTCGCCCATGACGCAGTCCGCCCCGAGCAGCAGGGAAAGCGCCATGATGATGAACTCCCGCCTGCCTGCCTCTCGGGGGCCGGACACGCCGAACATCTGCACGAGCGCCAGCATGTGCCGCGGGGAGGAACCGCTTTCGAGGACCATCCCGGCCAGCTTTTTGGCCATGTCGCGACTGTAGATGCCGTGCACGGGCAGGTCTCCGGAACTCTTGGCAAGGGCGGCCTCTCTCTCGTGCCTGCGTTCGGTGTCCTGAAGGAAGCCGAAGACCTGCACGTTGCCCGTGAGCGGATGCCGCGCCAGATGCGCCACATAGGAGAGCCAGCGCACGGTTCCGCCCGAGTCGACGCAGCGGAACTCCCTCGCCACCCATTCCCGGCCGTGGTCAAAGGCGTCGAGCAGCGCCCTGCGGCTGAACACGGCAAAGAACTCCTCGCCGTCCTCCCTGCGGAAAAGACGCTTCTTCTCCCAGAGCACGAGACTCTGGAAGGTGGCGCCGCGCAGATGCTGCGTAAGGGTTCTGCCCTCTATCCAGAGTTCCTCCATGCGGTCTTCGGTAAGGTCGCCGCGCACGTAGCAGAAAAGATTGGGCCGCAGCTGTTCCCAGAGCCGTTCCTTGCCGGAAACGCTCCAGGCGATGCCCACGCTGATGGGTTCGGCGATGCCCACGATTCTGAGGGGACTGCGATCCATGTCGGGAAGGATGCGGTACTGCACGGAAAACCAGTCGAAGCGACGGCTCATGGTGTGGCGCAGCACGAAGGCTCCGCCGCCGGCGGGTCGTCCGCTCAGCATGTCCCGGGCGAAGGCGCGGAGCCTGTCCACGGAATCGGGATGCACCCATCCTCTGCGGATGAGCCCTTCGGGGAAATCCTCCATCATGGCGCCGGAGGAACGCAGGCGTCTGCCGTTGAAGAGGCGGAACCTGCGGGAAGCCACGTCCACTTCCCAGAGCACGCGGGCGCCCCGGTCGAGGGCCAGCTTCAGGAACTCCCCTTCCATGAGAAGATCGTTCCGACTCCTGCGCGAACCGGAAATGTCCCTCACGAGCACCATCATCACGTTTTCGCTGCACGGCATGGGGGAACGCACGGCTCTTGCGCGACACCAGCGCCAGCCGCAGCCCCAGGCAAAGCGATGCTCATATTCCACGATTCTGCCGCCGGCAAGGCCGTCGCGCAGACGCCTTTCAAACTCCTCCAGATCGTCGGGATGCACGCCTCCGAACACCGAAAGCTCGCAGGGCAGCGAAAGCGCCGAACTGTCCGTGCCCAGCATGCGGAAGACGGCGGGAGAGGCGTAAAGCACGTTGACGGCGTTCTCGCCCACTTCCAGAAGCGCCACGCCCTCTTCCATGTTGTCGAGGAGCAGGGACATCGGCACGGGGACATGGGGCATGGAGGCGGGCGCGATCTTGTGCGGGCTCACGCTCTCGCCGGTGCTGATGTGATACCTGTTTCTGCCCTCGGCCTTGGCTTCGTAAAGAGCGGCGTCGGCGCGCTCATAGAGCTTTTCAAAGGCGCGCGTCTCGCCGGTGGCGATGTAGACGCCCACGCTGGAGCTTACGTGCAGCGAGGGGTTCACGCCTATGGAAAACTGCAGCGCCTCGCAGATGCTGCGTGCCTTGTCCCGGGCGGCATCCTCCGAGATGTTCCCGGAAAGCAGGGCGAAGAACTCGTCGCCGCCGAGACGCCCCACGATGTCCGTGGCGCGGAAGCAGCCTGCGAGGGCCTTGGCCGCAAGACGTATGACCTCGTCGCCGGCCTGATGGCCGAGCGTGTCGTTGACCAGCTTGAAGTTATCGAGATCAATGATGAAAAGTGCGCAGGAGTCGCCCGGATGCATATGCTTCAGGCACTGCTCTATGTAGTCCGTTGCCGTTTCTCTGTTGAGCAGGCCGGAGAGCACGTCCCTCGACGCGCGCTCCGCCAGAATCTTCAGTTCCCGCCAGTACTGAAGATCCGACAGATGAAAACCGTTGCTGCTTGTCATGAAACCGACTCTTTCACCAAAAAAACCTGTCCCCTCTCATGAAAAAATCCCGAGTGCTCCGAAAACGAAAAAAAGGAGGGGAACCGACGTTTCCCGTGACACCGTGCCACGGGCCATCATTAGAATGTATACCCGCATAACCTCATGTCAAGATTGACGTTACCGATTTTCCGCCCTGCCCTTTTCCGTCGCCCCGAGCGCCCTTTTTCCGTTGCGAAACGCCGTCCGGCGGGACGAGACACGCGGCGGGACGGCAGCGTTTCGGCACGTCGAAACGCTCTCAAATGCGGAAACACGTTCTCGAGAGGAGACACGACAACCGTGCATTATGGCCCGCTCAGGAAGATGCCTCCATTTCTTCCAGAGGAGTCGGCAGAACGTCCGACAGCGCATGATGGGACGAAGAAAGGAGCCTGCTGGCCTTCACCACTCCGAGAAGCCTCTTTTCAAAATATGACGCCACAATTTCATAGTCCTGATATTGTTCAGGAAGTACTTTATAGGAAAGATACCGGTTGAGAAGACCGCAGAACCAGTCGGCGCACTGGAGATTTTGAAACATGTGGCTTTCCAGCTGATACGGCGGTTCCATCAGACATCGGCATGTCAGCCCTTCATGAGTGCCGAACATTTCGCTTCCCGCCACTCTGACACCGGACTGCCTGAACTTCCGCCTTGCGCCTGTCTCATCGCTGTCTATGGCGTCAAGAAGGAGCGTGAAGGTGGCCTGTTGTCTGTAGCAGAAGGCATTGAGCCTGCGAATGCAATTTCTGAGCACAAAAAGATAAATGCCCTCCGGGCTGTGTTCCCCTTGAGCCTTCCATTTCTCAAGACCATAGTAGAACACGAATCCCTGTGCGCGCTTTATCCGGTTCATGATGCGGAACGTCGCCCGACGAAGTTCCTGATACTTCTGCACGTTCTGCGTCGTATACAAAGCGGATCCCTTTTTTTCCCACTGATATGCCGGAACGCTTGTCTGCGACAGTTCCCAGGAAAGCAAATCGCACTTTAAGCGATAAAAAACGAAGAAAAGGAACGCACCTCTTCCAGAGGAAGGGCAATGCCTCCAAGCCCAAAAATCGGACTGGTATTATGCTTTGCATCCTGCCTTGAAACAAAAGGGCCGATATGACCGAACTCATCAAGATACACGAAGTAGTGCACAGGCAATCATCTCCACAACATCGGCAAGGCACTCCATGATGCGGCCGCCTCGGAACAACCGGGTTCAGAATGCACGAAAGCCCGCTTTGCAGCGGGCCTCGGAATCGGCAGCAGGAGACAAGCTCATGCCGTCCCTTTTTATTTAATCCAGCCCACTCATGCCGTCAAGGACAGAGATCCTCTTTTCCGTCGCCCCGAGCGCCCTTTTTCCGTTGCGAAACGCCGTCCGGCGGGACGAGACACGCGGCGGGACGCGCGCGACGTCTGCGCATCCGGCGCCGGAATGGGCTTCGACCGTTGCGGCCCGGTGCGGGCGCCGAAAACAGGTCGCGGGCCCCGGAAAAAGGAATCCGGAGCCCGCGGATGCTGATCATGAGCGGAAAAAGCAGGAGGCGGGGGAGCGGCCGCCGCCGAACCCTTACGGATGGCGACAGAAGCGCCGTTCTTGTCCCCTCAAGTGCGGGGAACCGGCGCTTCACCGACGGGGTTCGGACGGCGTCCCGCTCCGCCTTTTCCGCCCTTCCTGCCTTTTAAAGGGCGGAGAGCGCGTAGAGAAAGAGATCCATGACGGAGGTGTAGCGGGTGAAGCCTTCGGGAATCAGGAACATGGACTGGGAGGCCTGTTCCGCGACGATGTTGGTGAGCCAGGCGCTGCCGCCGTGGGTGGCGGAGGTTTCGTCGGCCATGGCGTGCATGGGGAAGGGAGAGAAGGCTTCGTTTTCCCATACTTCGAGGGTGAAGCGGCGGACGGACCCCATGAATCCGGCCTCGTAGACATTGCGGGTCTTATGGACGGCGTAGCCCTGCCAGTTGTCCTTGCCGAGGGGGGTGCACTCCTTTTCCTGAAGGCTTATCATGCCCATGCTCTGGGGCATGACGGCGGCCGCGGCGCTTTTGACAAGGCTGCGCCAGTCTCTGGGATCGCCGGAGACGGGGATTTCCACGTAGGCTCTGAGGCGCTGGGAGAGCACGCGGAGCATATGTTCCCTGGAGTCGACGAGGAGCGTGAAGACGCCGGCGCTGCCGAGGTCGAGATCCATGCGGGCGCAGGGCCCGGAGGAAATGGCCGTGCCGCAGTTCTTCACGGTTTTTCCGTCGATGCGGTACTGAATGTCCGCGCGGAAGTCCGCATAGGCGGCCGCATGGGCGAGGGAAGCGAAAAGGCACACGGCAAGACCGAGACACAGGGCGCAGACACCGCGCGCCGCACGTTGAAGAACAACCATGGTCACTCTCCATTTTCCGGCATGGACACGGCTTCGTAGGGGGAGCCGTTCATGAAGACCGTCTGCATGGGGCTCACCACGGGGGGGAGGCCCGAATAGAGGTTGTAGCCCGTCAGCCTCCAGCGGTAGGCGGTGCCGGGAAAGACCGGCCGGTACACGAAGCTGAAGGCCGAACCGCTTTCGCTCTCCCAGGCGTCGCGGGCGTCGACGCGGTGCACGTCCTGCGCGAGGAAGGGACAGCCTTCGCACAGTTCGCCGTCCACGGCCTGCATTTCGAGCACCATGTATTCCATGTTCTGCGTCGCGCCGGAAAGGGTGCCCTGGAAGGTGATGGCGCCGTCGGCCGCGGCTTCCGAACCGAGGGTGGCAAAGGCAAATTCGTCACGGGAGAAGTCCGGCACGGGATCGCCCTTGCGGCCGCATCCGGCGACGGCAAGCGCCGCGCACAGCACAAGAAGCGCAAGGCACGCGCCCCAGCAGGCTGAACTACGTTTCATACCATTCCTTAAAGGCATACGCGGTATGCCGGTCTGCCGCGCCCGGGACGGGCGCGGTCGTTCTTTCGCTACGAGGCGGCGTCGGAGGCCTTTTTCCGCCCCCTTCGCGCGGGTCTGCCTTCGGGCGCGGGCGCGTCCGAAACGGCCTGCGAAGCGTCGCTCCGCCCTTCCGTCGCCGTCGTCTCCGCGGCGGAGGCGGCAGGCTCGTCCTTCGTTTCAGGCGTGCCCCAGAGCATTTTCCAGTCGGAAAGCAGACGCAGCGCCTCCATGGGGGTCATGGCGTCGGGATTGACGCGGCGCAGGGCCTCCAGCACGGGAGGCTCGGGCTGCGGAACGGGGGCGGGCTGCGGGGCGGGCGCAGAAGGAGCCGCCTTCACGTTTTTAGCCTTTGCGGGAACAATGTCCAGCCCCGGCAGAACGGCGGCCTCGAGCTTTGCCACGCGGGCCTTGCCGCGCGCTGCCTCAAGCTGGGCGAGAATGTCGCGGGCCCGCTGCACCACGGGCGCGGGCACGCCGGCAAGACGCGCCACCTCGATGCCGTAACTGCGGTCGGCCGGGCCGGGAATGAGCCTGCGCAGGAACACTATGTCGCCGTCCCATTCCTTGACGGCGATGTTCATGTTGCACACGCCGGGGAGCGATCCGGCAAGAGAGGTGAGTTCGTGATAATGCGTGGCGAAAAGCGTGCGTATGGTGCCCGCCGCGCGGCGTGCGAGCTCCTCCACCACGGCCCAGGCCAGGGCCAGACCGTCGAAGGTGCTGGTGCCGCGGCCTATTTCGTCCAGAATGACGAGGCTGCGGCTGTCGGCCTGCCGCAGGATGCGGGCGGTCTCCATCATTTCCACCATGAAGGTGCTCTGCCCCTGCGCGAGATTGTCCGAGGCGCCCACGCGCGAGAACACGCGGTCGACCAGCCCGAGACACGCCTCGGAAGCGGGCACGAACGAGCCCATCTGCGCCATGATGACGATGATGGCCGTCTGCCTGAGCACCGTGGACTTGCCCGCCATGTTCGGCCCGGTGATGAGCACCAGATGCCTTTTTTCATCCATGACGAGATCGTTGGGAATGAAGGAGGCCCTGCCGGTGACGGCCTCCACCACGGGATGCCGCCCCTGCATGATGCGTATGCCGCGCCCTTCGTCCAGCTCGGGACGCGTCCAGTGATTGCGTTCCGCGCCCTCGGCGAGCGACTGCCAGTAGTCGAGCCAGGCAAGGCGCGCGGCCATGGTCACCAGACGGGGCCTTGCGTCGGCCACCTTTTCGCGCAGCTTCTGATAGAGCGTGTATTCCAGACTCTTGCGCTTTTCCGCGGCGGAAAGCATTCTGTCCTCAAGCTCGCGGAGCTGCGGCGTGGTGAAGCGCTCGCTGTTGGCCAGACTCTGACGCCGCTGGAAATAGTCGGGAATCGCGGCCTGCTGCGCGCGGGAGAGCTCGAAGTAGTAGCCGAACACATGATTGTAGCCCAGCTTGAGCTTGGGCATGCCGTTCTTTTCCTGCTCCTCGCGCAGAAGCTCCTGAAGCTTGGCCTCGCCGTGATCCACCAGATCGAGCAGTTCGTCGAGCTCTCTGTCGTAGCCCTGCCGGAAAAGGCCGCCTTCGGTGATCTGCGGGGGCAGATCGTCGCGCAGGGCCCGGGAAAGCAGATCGGCCAGATCCTCCAGCATGTCCCACTTCTTCAAAAGGCGCTGGAGCGCCGCGGGCAGACGACGGCCTTTGCGCTCGTCGTCGGTGGACATGGCGTTCCCTTCGGGCATGGCAAGGGCGGCGCGCACCGCGGGCACGGCAAGAAGACTCTCCTTGAGCGCGGCAAGATCGCGCGGCTGACAGCGATTGAGCGAGATGCGCGTGGAAAGACGTTCCATGTCGTACACGCCGTCGAGCGCCTTTCTCAGACTTTTGCGCACGTCGCCGCGGCGGAAGAAGAACTCCACCACGTCCTGCGTTTCCACAATGGGCTCAATCCTGCGCCAGGGACAGCGCATTCTTTCTTCAAGAAGCCTGCCGCCCATGGGCGTGCGCGTGTTGTCCATGACCGCCCAGAGCGTGCCTGTGCCGCGCTTGCCGTCCATGCGGCAGAAAAGTTCGAGATTCCGCTCGGTTATTTCGTCAAGGATGAGATAGCGGCCCTTGTCCAGCGGCCGGAACGGACAAAGCTGGGCCGGATCGCGCTTCTGCATCTGCTCAAGGTAGGCGATGATCGCTCCGCAGGCCTGCAAGAGTTCGGGACTTTTTTCCAGTCCGAGCGCCGCATCGTCCTGCACGCTCTGGGCCGCGTGCACCCGCTCCCTTGCGCCCTCAAGCTCGAAATGACTGCGCACGGGCACGCGCACCACCTGCATTCCGGGCAGGGAGGCAAGCGACACGGGCAGCTCGCCCTTGTCGGGCACGAGCAGCTCGCTGGGGGACATCTTGAGCACCCATTCCTTGAGCTCCTCCTCCTTCGAGGACTGGAGCCCGGTCCACGAACCCGTGGACACGTCGAGCCAGGCAAAGCCGCCCGCTCCGCGCGTTCCGTTCCAGCACAGCGCGCCGAGATAGGTGTGGGCCTTGGCCTCCAGATTGGCGTCCTCGAGGGCGGTGCCGCTCGTCATCACGCGGGTGACTTCGCGCTTGACCAGCCCGCGGGCCTTTTTCGGGTCTTCCATCTGATCGCAGAGCGCGATCTTGTAGCCCTTCTTCACCAGCACGCTTATGTAGTTTTCCGCCGCGTGCCAGGGCACGCCGCACATGGGCACGCCGCCCTCGTCGCGGCTGCGGCTCGTGAGCGCAAGCTGAAGCTCGCGCGAGGCTATTTCGGCATCCTCAAAGAAAAGCTCATAAAAATCGCCCATGCGGTAAAACAGCAGCGTGTCGGGATACCCTTTCTTGATATCCAGATACTGCCGATACATGGGCGTCAGTTTGGGTTCGTTGTCGCTCATACCGTCTCGACGAAACTATCGTTCCTTCCAAGCTCCGGGCCTGCGGCAAGGCACGCCCGGTCCAAAAACAACGCCTGCGCGCCGCACGGGAAGACGCCGTTTCCGGCTCCTTCGCAAAAGAACCGCGAAGAGGCCGCAACGCGGAAACCTGTGCCCTCGCAGCGCAAACGGCTTCCCCCGGGACACGCCGCGAAACGCCGTTCTGCGGGGCTCGCGGCGAAACGCTGTCCCCGTGCGGCGGGGCTTTGCGGGAGAACCTGCGTTCCGCAGCACGCTGCGGCTCCGACCGCTCAGTGTTTCGGCGAAGGCCCGCAGGAATCGGGTCTGCCGCCGCAGGGGGGCGCGGCCCGGAGCCTTCGAGGGCGGAGTCTCCGGCCTCTCAGGGGAGGGGCGAAGAGCGCGCATTCCGGTTCAGGGCCCGAAGCTGCGGAAGCGGCTTTTCCGGTGCGGAGAAAAGAGGCGGCGTTCACAGGAACGCCGCAGGAAAAAGAAGGCGCACGGAACGGGCATATTCCGTGCGCTTGCGCCATGGGGCAAATTATTCCGCGGCGGTCTGGGCGGCGGCGAGGGCGGCTTCGGCGTCCTTGGCGCGGGCCTCGGATTCCTTGAGCTTTTCCTCGAGGTCCTTGACGGAGGCTTCGAGCTTCTGCTTTTCAGCGGTCATCTTGTCGAGGCGCTTCTGCAGGGAGGAGGCGCGACGACGGGCCGCGGAAGCGCGACCGGAAAGGGCGATGCGGTCCCAGATGAGCATGAGCAGGACCACGGCGGCACCGAGGGCGAAGCTGATGAGCAGAAGCGCATAGCGCGGGACGGGCGCGGTGGTGATCGCGGGAGCGAACATGGGATCGACCTTCAGCGAAACCGCGTCGGAGAACAACGGCTGGTTCTGCACGAAGAGCATCATGACCACGAAGAAGAGCAAAACCAGCAGAAAAACTTTGATATAGCGCATGACGTCTCCTTATTGCAGCAGCATACGCGAAAAAGGGTTCAGGCGGAACGGCCCGCCAGTCTGGCGAACACAGGCGCCATACGGCGACGGGTCTCCACAAGAGCTTCGGGTATGACCCGCACATCGTCGAGCACCGCCATGAAGTTGGAATCACCGCTCCAGCGGGGCACGACGTGCATATGCATATGCATGCCTATGCCTGCGCCCGCGGCCTCACCGAGATTGAGCCCCACATTGATGCCCTGCGGGTGGCTCAATTCACGCAGCACACGGCAGGAGAGCTGCGTCATGGCCATGAGGTCGGCGGCTTCTTCCGCGTCGAGGTCGGTGATGTCGCTGACATGACGGTACGGAATCACCATGAGATGGCCCGAGGCGTACGGATAGCGGTTAAGCATGACGAACACCCGCGCGCTGCGATGCACGATAAGACGCTCCTCGTCGAGCGCCGGATCTTCCGGCGCACAGAGCACGCATCCATCGTGACACTTCGGCCCGAGAATATACTGCATTCTCCATGGAGCCCACAGATTTTTCATAGAGGTCATCTCCTTTTGACACACTAACACAGCCCTA
>NZ_CAJJIC010000061.1 GCF_905187505.1 uncultured Mailhella sp. | reverse complement strand
GGGCTGAGCGAGCGGCGTTTCTGCCGTGTCGCTGCCGCGGAGACGGGCGTGCTCCCGTGAAGAAATGTTGCGGAAGAGAGTCCGCCATGAAAAAAGACCGGTTTCCCGAAGGAGACCGGTCTTTTTTGTCTCGTGCGCCGGAAGTCCGTGAGACGGACTCACGCCGTCTTCGGCGCGGCGTCGCTATTTAGCGCAGGTTGTTGGCCTTGAGGTATTCCACGAGCAGATCCGGGAAGTCGGAGAACATGCCGTCCACCTTGAGCTGCTTGAAGGACACGTCGAGCACTTCGTTGAAGTCCTTGAAGCCCTTGGGCAGGGAGTCCTTGCGCAGAGTCCAGGAATGCAGCTTCATGCCGTTCTCGCGGGCGATGTCGCCGATGTTGGAAAGGGTGTAGCCCTTGCCGTCGGCCGTGGGCACGGCGAGCAGGTTGAAGTTCGGGGCGTAGATGGTGGCGTACTTGGACACTTCCTTGATGCCTTCAGGCGTGGTCAGCCACTTGTGGCGGGCCTTGTCGTCCTTGACGCCCTGGCCGCCGGCGGTGACCAGCATGCACAGCTGTCCCTTCCAGCCGAGTTCGCGGGCGCGGATCACGGCCTCATAGTCGAAGATCTGCAGAATGGCCTTGCTGTCCGGGCTGTTGTAGCCGAACTTGGTCATGGTGTCGATGGTGGCCTTGAGAATGTCCAGACCCTGAGCGGTGAAGAAGTCGGGTTCCTTCACTTCCACGTACACGCCCACGTTCCTGCCGGTGGACTTGTTCAGGCCCTGTACCTGATAGAATTCCTCCTCAAGGGAGGGAATCTGGTAGGCGATGGGGGAGTCGGGGAAGCGGCCGGGGAACACGGCCTTGCCGGTCTTGGGGTCGAAGCGTTCGGTCACGCGCAGGGTGCGCAGCTCGTCGAAGGTGAAGTCGGAGGCGTAATAGCGGCCGTTTTCACGATGGCGGTCGGGGAACTTCTTGGCCACGTCGGTAGTGGTATCCACGAGAATGTCGTGCATGACCATGAGCTTGCCGTCCTTGGTCATGACCACGTCCTGTTCCACATAGTCCACGCCCATGGCGTAGGCCATGGCCTTGGCGGGCAGGGTATGCTCGGGCAGATAGCCGCTCGCGCCGCGATGGGCGGCGACGTCGGGACGATAGTCGGCGGCGCTGGCCGAGAGGGGAAGCAGAAGGGCCAGGGCGAGGGCCGGGACAAGAAGCGCTTTACGCATGGATACTCTCCTGTTGCAGCGTGAACCGGACGATCGCACGAAATGTCGATTCGTAGCCGGATTGACTCGCCTATAACACATGGTACTCTTTTCGTCCAGACGGAAACGGCGTTTGTGACGTGACGAAACGCGTCTCGAAAACTCTTTTTGCAGTGTTGCACGGCAGTTAGAGCATGAAAAAAAGATGCGTCATAGAAGTGCGTCATGGAAGGCGGCATTTTTTCAAAGAAAAATGCTTAACAAAATAAGGATGCTACAGAAATGTGCATGGTCATGCGGCCGTGGTGCTGACGGTCGGGGCATCGTTGATTCCCGGACGGCCACGTTCCGTCCGGGGGCAGGCTTCGGCGCGTGCCGCGCGGACGGGAATCCTTCCTCGCAGACGGTCGGCTCCGGGGCTTCGGCGGCGCTGAGGCGCTGGGGCAGGCTGTCCCCCGGCGGCGGCAGGGGAGCGGAAGCGGTCGCAGGGAGGGCGTGCCGGGAAGAGCCTGCGGGCACGAAAAAGGGGCGGAAGACCGCCCCTTCGGGATGGCGGAGCAGCCCTCCGCTTCTTACTTTGCCATGCGTTTTTTCCACGCCACGGACAGAATGCCGTCGAGTATGGTCCAGGGATTGGGCGGGCAGCCCGGCACGTACACGTCCACGCTTCCCTCAGGAAGCACGGATTCCACGCCGCCGCACCCTTCGCGGCTGCCGCGGAACGTGCCGCCTGAAATGGCGCACGCGCCCACGGCAATGACTATTTTCGGTTCCGGCACGGCCTGCCAGGCGTCGAGCAGCGCCTTTTTCATGTTTTCCGTCACAGGGCCGGTGACGAGCAGGCCGTCGGCGTGACGGGGCGAGGCCGCGTATTCGATGCCGAAGCGTCCGAGGTCGTAGATGAGCGTGCCGAGCACGTTCACGTCCGCCTCGCAGGCCATGCAGCCGCCCGCGCTCACCTCGCGCAGCTTGAGGGAGCGGGAAAAGAGCGAAAGATCCCTTTTCTGTTCGCCCCGGGCAGGGCGTATGCCGGGCTGGTCGACATCTTCCGGGGCCCGGCCGCGCACGATGAGCGCTTCGCGGGTGTAGGCGGCAAGCCGGTGCTCGTGGGTGAAGGTGATCCTGCCTTCGGGACAGGCCGTTTCGCAGGCGCGGCAGAACAGGCAGCGGCCCATGTCGAGTTCCGGGCCTTCGGCGGCGATGCGCAGCGCACCCGTGGGACAGGCCGCAAGGCAGGCGCGGCTTTTGCAGCCCTTGCAGGAGCCGGGCTCAAGGGAGGGGAGACCGGCGAAGCGCGGGCTTATGGAAGGGGATGCAAAGGGGTAGTTCAGGGTGCGGTAGCCCTGATGCAGGCGTTCTCTGATGATGTTCAGCATGGCGTATTCCTACAGGTCGTGCCCGCAGTAGGACAGGTTGAAGCTCTTGTTGCACAGCGGGAAGTCGGAAATGGGTTCCCCCCGCAGGGCCATGGCGAGGCCTGACCAGTTGTGAAAGGACGGGTCCACCACCTTGTAGGCCAGCCAGGAGCCGTCGTTGCCGGTCATGCCCACGTGGCATATCTCGCCGCGCCAGCCTTCCACCTGCGCCACGGCCAGCCTGTGCGGGGGCAGAGCTTCGGGCACGGAAACGCGGCATCGTTCCTCTCCGCTGGAAAAGCCGAGCTGCATGAGATCGGATTCGGCCGAGGCGGCCGAGTCGTTGAGCTCGTCGCTGCGCAGAAGCGTGCGGGCCAGCACGTCGCCCGTCGTTCGGATGCGCTTGTGCGTCGAACCTCCCGCCACGTCGCAGAGCGGCCAGTCCGTGCGGGCGTCCATGTCCACGCCGCAGGCGCGTGCCGCCATGCCCACGAGTCCGAGCGCTCGGGCGTCCTCGAACGAGACCTTGCCCGTGCCCGTGAGACGCGCAAGCACGCTGGAGGTCTCCAGCATGACGTCCACCGAGCCGCGTGCGTCGCGGAAGGCGGAGCGCAGGCGTTTGATCAGCGCCTGACTGAGACCGGCGTCCACGTCCCACTTCACGCCGCCGACGCAGAGCAGATTGCGGCCGAAGCGGCTGCCGCAGATTTCCGCGGTGATGTTGAGAAAGTCGCCGGTGATGCGGCCGTTCCACGCCGAGGAGGGCAGAAAGCCGGTGTCGCCGCCGATGGCGCCGAGGTCGCGGGTGTGGTTGGCAAGGCGCTCGAGCTCCAGCGCAAGACGGCGCAGAACGTGCGCCCTGTTCGTGATTCTTGCGCCGGCAAGGCGCTCGGCCACGGTGCAGTAGGCCGTGGCGTGACCTATGGCCGTGTCCCCCGCAATGTTTTCCATGAGCGGAAGCACGAGACGGGACGGCGAGGTGAGAATGAGGCGTTCCACGTCGCGGTGCTGGAAACCGAGCTCGATTTCCAGATGCATGACGTTTTCGCCGTAGCACTGAAAGCGGAAATGGCCGGGTTCGATGACGCCCGCGTGCACCGGGCCCACGGCCACCTCATGCACTTCGGCGCCTTCCACGCGGTAGTAGTCGGTTTCGGCCGGACCGGGACGCAGCGTCCTCTTTTCCCCTTCTGCGGGGCGGAAGCGCACGGGCTTGAGCCACGGATGTCCCTCGGGCCTTATGCCCCAGGTCTCGAAGAGCTCGCGCTCAAACAGATGCGCCTGCGGACAGTGCGGCGTGATGGAGGCGTAGGCGCGGCCGGGCAGGGCGCGCACGGCGTCGAGAAGCCTTGATGAGGCGTCGGCAAGAATGCAGACGACTTCGGTTCCCGCAGGGGAAGGCACGCCGAACAGGGCCAGAAGACGCCAGCCTCTGCGGCAGCGCTCCACCACGGAGGCGCACAGCGCGTCCATGGAAACAAGAGGAACGTCGTTCCAGTCGACGGATTCGCGGTAGTTGAACATCAGGCCCCCAGAAGCGCGGCGGCGCGGTTGAGCGTTTCCACGAGCCAGTCGGGCACGGCAAGGCCGAGACCGAGCACCATGAGACAGAGCACGGCGGGCGGAAGAACGCTGAAAAGGGATTCATGGTAGTCCATGGGCACGTCGTGGGGCGGCGTGCCCTGCACCATGCGCAGCACCGGAATGGACATGCCCACGAAGATGACGGCGAGCGCGGCGAGATAGATGAAGGCCACGACGAGCCCGGCCTGGGCGAAGAGTCCCTTCAGAATGGTGAATTCGCTGACGAACAGGCCGAAGGGCGGAGAACCCACGATGGCGAGAAAGCCCGCCGTCCACAGCGCGCCGGAAAGGGGCATGTCCTGCCGAAGTCCGCGCACGTCGTAGCTGGAGAGCGAGTGATAGCGGGTGAGGATGTTGCCCGCCACGAGAAAGAGCATGCACTTGGTGAGCGAGTGGCACACGGCGTGCAGCAGACCGCCGAAGAGCGCGCCTCCGCCCACGCCGAAGGCCAGGGCGAGTATGCCCATGTGCTCCACGCTGGAGTAGGCCAGAAGGCGCTTGTAGTGGCCCTGACCCACGATGAACACCGCGGCCGTGACCATGGAGAGAAGGCCGAAGAACACGAGAAGCTGACCGCTGAATTCGCCGAGTCCCGCGGCGCGCATGATCTGATGTCCGCGCAGGATGCCGAGCAGGGCGCAGTTGAGAAGCGCGCCCGAGAGCATGCCCGAGACCATGGACGGCGCCTGACTGTGGGCGTCGGGAAGCCAGGTGTGCAGCGGCGAGAGGCCCATCTTGGTGCCGTAGCCCACGAGCAGGAAGATGAAGGCGGCCTTGAGCCAGATGACGCGGCTGGTTCCCTCGATGCCGCGGGCACGCTCCATGAAGGCGGAAAGCTGATCCATGCCTTCGGGCATGGCCGAAGCAGGATCGTGGAAGGCCACGCTCATGAGAATGTTGCCGAGCAGCGCGAGGGCGATGCCCACGGAGCAGATCATGAGATATTTCCAGGTGGCTTCCATGGAGCTCCGGTGGCGGTGGAAGTAGATGAGCGGGGCGCTCGCGAGGGTGGTGAGTTCTATGCCCACCCACAGCGCGCCGAGATTGGCCGTGGTGGTGACCAGGGTCATGGCCGCCACGAAGAAGCACAGGCAGGAGAGAAAGCGCGTTTCCGGGGCGTTGGTGAAGAGCTGACCCTTCTGGATGTCGCGCTTGACGTGCTTTTTGTCTTCTTCGCGCAGGTAGCCCACGGCGTACACGGAGGCCGCGGCGAAGAGCACGGCGGCCAGCATGAGAAAGACGGCGCCGAGAAGATCGGGCTGGAGCAGGCCGAAAAGCGCCGTGGGGTGCGCCCCGGCGAGCAGCTCGCGCAGGGTGAGCGAAGAGAGCGCAAGGTGGGCGAGCGCGGTGACCACGAGCAGGGCGCGGCGGGGCCACGAACCGGGAACGAACATGAAAAGTCCGGCCAGAAGCGGGACGAAAAGGAGCAGGGCGAGCGTCATGTCAGTCCCTCAGGTTGCGGAAGCGCGCCACGTCGATGGAGTCGAACGCGCTGCTTATGTGGTTGATGGCGATGGCCATGACGAAGATGGCGGCGAACACGTCGAGCAGAATGCTGAGCTCGAACCATACCGAGCCTTCGGTCATGAGCGGGATGCCGAGGATGAATATGCCGTTTTCCACCACGAGATAGCCCGTGACCTGGGCGAGCGCCTTGGCGCAGCCCACCACGAGGATGAGGCCGCAGAACAGCGTGGTGAGGGCCACGGGAAAGAGCAGCGGCGGGAAGAGGTCGACCACGGCCGGAATGCGTCCTTCCAGCCACAGCGAGAAGGCGAGACCCGCAAGGCCTGCGGCCAGGGGATACATGCGGCCGAGGCGCGGGCGCACCATGGGTTCGATGCCGAGCTTGTGGCACACGTGGCGCAGAAACACGGGGAAGCCCACGCCCTTGAGCGCGAAGACCGCCGCGGCCAGAAACACGTGTTCCGCGTCCATGACGCCGTTCACGGGCAGAAGCAGCAGCGCGGCAAGCAGCACGCCCTGCACGGCGGAAAGGCGTATGAGCATGAGTATGCGTCCCGACCAGAGCATGATGAGGTCGGTGACGAGCAGCAGAAGAATGACGAACTGGAAGAGCGATGACATAGGCTACCGAACCAGGGTCAGAATGAGAACGAAGGCGGCCACGGAACCGGCCAGTCCCGCGAGCGCGGGAACCACGTGCATGCGAAGGCGCGCCATGACGGACTCGATGACGCCCACGATTGCGGCGCAGAGGAACACGCCGAGAATCGACGAGAGCGTGTACGCCCACACGGGCATGGCCGGAAGGACGAGACCCGTGAGCAGCGAGGAGAAGAGCCACAGCTTGAGGGCCGCCCCGTATTCCACGAAGGCCAGGGAAGGGCCGGAGTGGTCGAGCACCATGACCTCGTGGATCATGGTGAGTTCAAGGTGCGTGGTGGGATCGTCCACGGGAATGCGGCAGTTTTCCATGAGCAGCAGCACGCCCATGACGAAGACGAGCATGACGAGCTCGGGCCGTCCGCTCAGCCAGGCCTGCGGAGAGAAGCCGTTGAACAGCGTGGAGAGCGAGAGCTCCTTCGGCACGCCGAGGCTTTCGGCCGTGGTGATGAGCGCAAGCAGCGCAAGAAAGAGCACGGGTTCGCCGAGAGCGCCGAAAAGGGCCTCGCGGCTTGCGCCCATGCCCTCGAAGGGCGAGCCGGTATCAAGAGCGGCAAGCACGGTGGCGAAGCGCCCCATGCCCAGAAAATAGGCGCAGAGGATGAAGTCGCCCTGAAAGGCGAGGGGCGAGGACACGCCGCCGAGGGGCAGCAGGGCGAGCGCCGCCGCGGACGAGACCATGGCGATGACGGGCCCGGCGGAGAACACCCAGGTGACGTTTTCGCCGAGGACCTCTCCTTTGCGCAGAAGCTTGAAGATGTCGTAGTAGAGCTGGAGCAGCGGCTTGCCGTGACGTCCGGCGAACAGGGCCTTCACGCGGTTGATGACGCCCGATGCCAGAGGCGCGAGCATGAGCACAAGGACGAATTCGGCAACATAGAGCCAGGCGTTCATTATGCTATCCCCCAGATGAGAAGCGCCACCAGCGTGACGAGTATGTAGAGAATATACATGTTCACGAGGCCGTTCTGCAGAATCTTGAGCGCGTTGCAGCCTTTTTCCATGAGCTGGAAGAGCGGCGCGTAGAAGCGGCCGCGCACCACGTCCGGGGCGTCCACGTCGAGTCTGACGGGAGCGGGGAAGAGTCCGGCGGGCTTTTCGGTCTTCACGGTGGTGCCCATGACGCGGCCGAAGATGCGGGCGGCGGGCTCCACGAAGGAGGCGGGAGTGTACTGGATGCGCGGCGTGCCGTACTGGTAGCCGCAGCCCCACACGGGGCCGCGCTTCATTCCGTGCCGTGCGAGCAGAACGCGGCGGACGAGCGCGAAGAGCACGACGAGGGCCAGGGCCGCGCCGCCGATGAGGGAAATTCTGGCAAGCAGGCTTTCCGTGGAACGTATGACGCCTGCGGCTGGCGTGATGAGCCCGGCGTGCATGACGGGAATGAAGTCCAGCGTGGGCTGGACCATTTTGAAGGCCCAGGGCGCGAAGAGACCGCCGAGCACGCAGGCCGCCGCCGGAATGACGAGAGGCAGCAGAAAGCGGTTCTGCGGCGCATGGAGCGCGGCGGCAGCGTTCGTTCTGGCCTGACCGAGGAAGGTCATGCCGTAGGCCTTGGCGTACACGGCGGCGGAAAGGCCGCTTGTGAGCATGAGACCGGTGAGGCAGGCGAGCATGGCTATTTTCTGTTCCATGCCGGGCAGCTCCAGAGAGCGCAGCATGGAAAGGGAGAGCACGAATTCGCCGGCAAAGCCGTTGAAGGGAGGCAGGCAGGCGATGGAGGCCGCGCCCAGGGCGAAGAGCGCGCCGAGCATGGGCATGCGCTGCTGAATGCCGCCGAGCTTCGTCATGTCCACGGTGCCCGCGGCGTGCAGCACTTCGCCTGCGCACAGAAAGAGCAGACCCTTGAAGGCCGAGTGGTTGAGCATGTGGAAAAGGCAGCCCGCAAAGCCGAGAGCCGCCGTCCATGCGCTGCCCGTGTGGATGCCCACGAGTCCTATGCCCGCGCCCATGATCATGAGCCCCATGTTCTCCACGCTGGAGTAGGCGAGCAGGCGTTTCAAGTTGCTCTGGGCAAGCGCCTTCAGTATGCCCATGAGCGCGGTGAGCATGCCTGCCGCCATGAGCAGCCAGCCCCACCAGCCGGGCATTTCATGCGCCGGACCGAAGAAGTCGAGAGAGCGGATGATGCCGTAGAGGCCGGCGTTCAGCATGGCGCCGGAGAGCAGGGCGGAAACGTGGCTCGGCGCGGCGGGATGCGCCTCGGGAAGCCAGACGTGCAGCGGAGCAAGACCGGCCTTGGCCCCGAAGCCGAGCACGGCCAGAAGAAAGAGCGCCGTGCCGTGGACGGGCGTCTTCATGGCCATGGTCGAAAAGAGCGTGGAGCCGCACTCCTGCCAGAGCAGGGCGAAGAAGGCGATGAGCAGCACCGCGCCGAGGTGGGCCGCCACGAGGTAGACCCATGAGGCGTCCTGCACGAGCCTGTCGCGGTCGTTGAAGTCGATGAGGAAAAAGGGCGAGAGGGACATGATTTCCCAGGAGAGCATGAAGAAGAGCGCGTCGCGCGCCGTCATCACGCAGGTCATGCCCAGAAGAAGGAGCAGATAGAAAAGCCAGTGCGCCCCGAGATTGTGTTCGGCAGGGTCGCTGTGGCGCAGGGAAATGCAGCCTGAGAGCGCGCAGGTGAAGCCCAGGGCGAACACGGGCAGCAGAAAGAGGCGCGAAAGGGGGTCGAGTCCGAGCGCGAACGCGCCGAAGGGCAGTCCCCACGGCAGCATGAAGCTTTCCGCGCTGCTCCAGCCGCCGGAAAACAGTCCGTACACGCCCAGAAGACAGGCCGCGGCAGCGCTGGCCGGACCAATGAAGTTGGCCGTCCGGTTGGTGGCGTGGCTTACCGGCCTGAGCGCGACGACACCGGTAAGCAGAGCGCCCGCCGCCATAAGCAGAAGGGCGAGAAGAAAGGTATCCATAACATCCCCGTGCGTAAACGTGGTATGCCCGCAGGAAAAAGGCAAAAAGGCGCTCAGACGTTAGACCCGTTGCGGCCAAAACGCAAGAAGAAGAAAGGGGAATTTTGCCGTCGTCCGGCTGCGTTAAAAAGGCTTTTTTCGAGGATTGCGCCTTCGCTGCCCACCTGATGCGTTCCTGCGTTCTTCGTGACGGAGGGCACGCGTGAGATGAAGACGCGGACGCCCACGGCGAGGGCAGGGGGTCGGAAGTGGTCTTTTTTTCCAGGAAAATCACCGGAAGAGGAAGTCATCGTTGCTGCGCGAAGCATGCGGGGAAGAGGCAGGGACGGGCCGGGATTTTTCGCTCCTCGGGCGGACTGAGGGAAAAGGCGGCTCGCCTCTCGCCAGCAGGATAGGCACGGGACGGAAAAATTTTTTTCGTCGTGATTTTTCTGAGAAGACGCTAAGGGCGCGGAGGAGCGACGGCGCGGCATGCAGGAGGCCCGGCGGGGTGCGGTGGGACAGGAACAGATGAAAGCCTCATGACCTGAAGACGGGACAGGTCATGAGGCCGGGGACGGAGACGGGAGGGCCCGTCAGGCTGGGAAGAGCATGTCGCCGAAGAACACGGCCATGAGAAAGACCAGCACGGATATGGTGAGAGACACGAAGAAGCCGTATCCTGCAAAGTCCCGGGTGAAGGCGTATTCGCTGCCGCCGGTGATGGCTGCGGCCGCGCCGACGCTGGAGAAGGGGAACATGACGGCAACGTTGGCTGTCATGCCCACGGATACGCAGGCGGCCAGAGGATTGAATCCGTAAATGGCGGCTAGACTGGCCGTCATGGGAATGACGAGGGAAATGAGGGCAAGGTTCGTGACCACCTGAGAGGCCAGTCCCGCGAACAGCACGCAGATGAACCAGACCCACAGACCGGAGATGTTGCCGAGTATGTCCTGAAGAAGGACAGCCATCCACTTGTCGATGCCGCCGGCAAGGAGCACGTCGCCGAAGGCGAGGATGCCGAGCGTGATGACGAGAATGTCCCAGCTGATGTTTTCGAGGGCCTTCTTCCAGTCCATGGCAAAGATGATCCTGCCGTCCTTTTCGCTTCGTCTGAGCGGAAGAAGGAAGGTTGCCGCACCCATGAGCACGGCGACAAAGGGACCGTTGAGCAGTGTCTGTCCGGCATTCCATCCGATCATCTTCGCGATGCTGGGACCGAAGCTCCAGAGCACGAGCGCGATGCCCATGGCACACATGGCGATGCACTCGTAGCGCGACATGGGGCCGAAGCCCTTCAGTTTTTCTTCAAGGAAGTCCCTGTTGAGGAAGGCAGTGGATTCGGTCGTGCGGAAGTAGAAGAAGGCGATGACGGACAGAACGATGAGCGAGAAGAAGGCTATGGGCAGTCCAAGGGCACTCCACTGCCAGAAGGTGACCTCCTGCTCCATGATTCTGGCGATGAGAGCGATGACCACGAGATTTGGCACGCCGCCGAGGGGCGTACCTATGCCTCCTATGGCCGGAGCCGCGCCGGACAGTACGGTGAGACCGCGCACGAGCCGGCTTTTCGGGCTGACCTCGCAGCTGCGGGCCAGATTGACCACGATATAGACGAAGATGATGATGAGCGGAATGTTGGGCGCTATGGCGGAGAGCATGCCCGTGCTCAGAGAGAAGAGCAGAAAGAGCCGGAACTGACTGCCGTGAACGAAGCGGCAGTTCATGACCATGTAGGCGTAACGGAGGATGAAGTTGCTTTCCTTGAGCAGGCCCACGAGTATGGTTGCGCCGAAGATGAGCATGACGGACGTGGAGCCGAAGTAGGAAAACGCCTTTGCCGGAGCAAGCAGGCCGAGCAGCGCGTAGATGGGGATGGAGAGAATGGCCGTGACGGGCATGGGAAATACTTCCGTAAGCCACCACAGCATGATCCACGCGCAGGCTCCGAGATTGAGCATGCCCTGAGGCGTCATGCCCTCGGGGGCGGGGGTGTGGGCAATGACGAAGCACGAGGCAGGACCGAGAAGAAGAAAAAGCAGCTGTCTGAGATATGCGGATTTCATGCGGACTCCTCAACTTCTGAAGAAGCTCCCGGAACGGTTGCCGTTCCGGGAGGGACAGGCTCATATCCAGCGGCTCTGGTGACCGTAGAAGTCTTCCATGTAGTGATCGTTGGTGAAGTTCTTGAGCCTGAGCGTGGAGGGCGCAGGAGGAATCACGGGAGTTTCCACGGGCTTCGGACGCTGGGGAATCCAGTCGTAGGGATAGCGGAAGGCACGGAAGGTGAACAGCCCCGGATCCACGAATTCCCAGACGATGCGCTTGTCCGGCGTGACCTCGAAGATGCGGCCGCCTATGCACTCGCAGATGAGCGTGTTGCCGTTGGGCAGACGCTGCGCGCCGGAGCAGTAGCCGCTGTAGAAGTGCTGATCGACGTTGATGGAGAAATACTCGTTCTCATAGGCCGAGTCTTCGCCGTACTTCCATACCACGTCCATGGTGACGGGGTTGAGCTCCAGCACGCGGGAGTAGCCGCGGCGCTCGGTGTAGATGCCGTTGGGAGACACCTGCGTGCCGTTGCCGAATCCGGCCTGACTGCCGTTGTCGAACAGCAGGATGTTGCCTTCGCCGGGCAGGCCCCGCGGGATCATGTGTACGTGATGCTGACCGATGATGGCGCCCATGGCCTTCAGCTTCGGGTCGGACACATAGTCCGGACCGAGACGCCATACGATCTCCTTGGTCTTCTTGGAGATGATGAACGAAACGTTCCAGCTGCGGATGTCGACAATGATGTTCTCGGGATTGAAGCGCTCGTCGCCGGCGTCATACCATTTGTTGGGGCCGAGGTAGGCACAGTTGTTGAAATAGGTCTCCTTGGTGTAGCCCGCGGCGTGCATGATGGGATTGTGATAGTACACGGCCTTGGCAATGTCGCTGAAGCCCATTTCGTCCCAGTGGTCGGTAATCAGCCAGTCCCACAGAACGTTGCCTTCCTGATCCACTTCCACAAGCCAGGTGTCGGCGATGGGGTGGGGAGTGATGTCGGGACGGTTCACCATCTTCGTGGAGCAGAACAGGGTGTTGCCCTTGGGGTCGGGTTCCTGACCGGGGCAGTAGTAGCCCGTGGGACTTCCCGCACGCTGGAAGTCATGATGCTGTCTTGCCGAGGGGACGATGGAGCCGTCGGGAAGGTTCACCATCGTCGTATTGTCCACCTTCCAGAGAAGATGGTTGTCGAAGTCCACATGAATGAGATCCTTGTTGTCGTGCCGGTGTCCGGCGTTGATGCCGGAAGTACCCATGATGCTGCCGTCGGGGAAGAGAATGTTGTGATAGGCGCCGAGAACGCCTTCCCAGGTCTGGACGACTTCGCCGTTCATGTCGATGAGGACGGCTCCCTTTCCAGAGTGGACGGTGCTGCAGGGAAGAAGCGTGTAACCGTTCCAGCATTTGTCGGGGTCATAGCGCAGCACGCCGGTAAGATTGATGGACTGGGGCATGATGTACTCCTTGTTTCGGCAGAGGTTCTTTTGGCGAAATTCCGGAATGTTCGTGAGAAAAATTTCTCTTGAAGAAAAGCTAACAAAAATTTTGGTTAATAACAATAATTTTTTATAGTATAACCATAAAAAATTTTAGTTATTAGCTTATCCTATTGAAAAAGCAAAGAGTTTTATCGCAAGAAAGGAG
>NZ_CAJJIC010000060.1 GCF_905187505.1 uncultured Mailhella sp. | reverse complement strand
GGGCTGCAACCTCAGTGCAGGCGTGTGCTGCCGCACCCGCCTGCCGTGGCCGACCAATGTTCCCGCTTCGCGGTCACATCGGTGTGGTTGGAAGGGATTTCCAGATGGTTACGCCGTGCGCTGGTTCAACGCTCTGGGGAACCGTCATTGGCAGCGGAATGACCGTTTCCCGGCGCAGGGCGGGCCTTCGTTGGCATGAACAGCCTTCTTTCAACTCTCCGGCAAATCTTCAAGCATCAACGGTAATATCAAGCCCTCAGGGGAGGACATGACATGGCAAATACGGTATCCGGTCAGCTCAGGGATGCGAATCTCAAGGGCAAGCCCCGCGATCTCATGGACATGATTTTCAACGTGGCCCCCACGGACACGCCTTTTCTGTCCATGTGCGGCAAGTCCGAGGCCACGCAGACCCTGCACGAATGGCAGACCGACACCCTGGCCAGCCCTGCCGAGAACGCCGCGCTCGAAGGCGCGGACACCACGGCGTTTTCCGAAAGCTTCACCACGGAGCTTTCCAACAAGACGCAGATTCTGAGGAAGGGCATCAACGTATCCGGCACGGCGCAGGCCGTGAAGCAGGCGGGCGTGTCCCGTCAGTACGCCTATCAGATGGCCCTGCGCACCCGCGAGCTCAAGAAGGACGTGGAATACGCCCTTCTGCAGAACAAGGTGGCGCGCGCGGACAACGGTTCCAGCGAGGGCCGACTCATGACCGGGCTTCCCTGCTGGATGCAGACCAACTACGCCACGGAAGACGGCACCAGGGCTTCTCTTCCCGGCACGGCCTGCACGGCGGGAACCACCCGCGTGCCCACCGAGGCCATGCTCAAGGCGCTGCTCACCGACATCTACAACGCGGGCGGCAACCCCGACCGCATCATGATGGCCCCCGACATCCGCGTGAAGATGAGCGAGGTGCTTTCCGGCGGCACGACCCGCATGGAAAAGGCCGAACGCCGAAAGGCCACCGCCGTCATCGACGTGTACGTGTCCGACTTCGGCGCCCTGAAGCTCGTGCCCAACCGCGTGCAGGCCTTTGAGCCCTTCTCGAAGACCTGCGCCTTCGTGCTCGATCCCCAGTACTGGAAGGTGGCCTACCTTCGCGGCTTCACCGAAGAACGCCTTGCCGTCACCGGCGACAGCCTGAAGGGCCACGTGCTCGTGGAATGCACCCTCGAAGCCAGAAACGACGCTTCGTCCGGCGTGCTTGCCGACTTGAAGTCGGCCTGATTAAAAGGCGGGGGCGCGCGGCTCCCGCCTTTTTCGTGTCATATCAGCACGGCGCTCCCCGAAAAGAACGCGGCGCATGAAAAAGGCGGCCCTTCACGGAAGAGCCGCTTCTGGGAAACGCCGGATGGTTCCGCCTTCCATCCTGATACCTCACACTCCCCGGAGGGAGGGGCCACGCAGCGAGCGTTCTCTGCTGACGGCGTTTCCACTGAGTCCAATATGCCAGCGATTGACGCGCTCCGCAAGGGAATGCTGGTGTTTTTTGGCGGGCCATGCGGGCGGCACAAAGAGGCGGAAGGAGAGCTGGAGAAGGGGCGGAGCGTTGAGAACGGGCGCAGAACAGGGGTTTGCGTCCGTTTTTTTGCGCCTTGCCCTGTCCCGTGTGCCGCACGGCCGGGCTCTGCTACGCTTCGGAAAAAAAAGGAGACTTTCATGCTTGAACTTTCGCAGGGCGCGCGCGGCGTGCGCTTTTTTTGCGCGGACGGCGTTTCCGACTTCGTGACGGAAGAGGGAATCATTTCCCGCGCTCAGGACGTGACACAGATCATCCGGCAGAACAGGGCGGAGCAGAACGCGCAGAAGTGCGGCTTTCAAAAAGCGCCCGTGTTCCGGCGCGTGGCGTCCATTCCCGTGGCCGTGGTGGACATTGCCGCCGCGCAGGGACTGGACATTCTGAACGATCCCGAGGCCATGCGGAAATTTTTGAACGATCCTGACAACCGTGCCTTTCGCACGACGCTGGAGAGCGTGTAATGGTGGATGGGAAAAAGCTCGGCGGTCTTCTGGGACTGATGGCAGGATGGGCGTCCCTCGCCCCGGATGACGCGGAAGCGGCGGTCTATTCCAAGGATGGGCGGCGCTTGCTCGATTTACTGAACAAGGCTGCATCGGGAACTCTCGACATATCAGAACCGCCGTTGGAATATCATGGTGTTATTCCGAAAGATGTTTTTGATTCGATACGAGGCAAAGATCCGTCTTTTACATCTCCACGACTCGGTTCATATGAAGATGATATTTTTCATTACTGGAATGCCCATCATAATCATATGAGCAATGAAGAAATTGAAAATGCTATTGAACTTATTACTAATGGGGCTGAAAGATATCATACCAAGGGTAATGAGCCATATCCTGTAGGGATTGGCGCAATTGGAGACCATAAAGCCTATAATGCGTCTTTGAAACCGGGCGAGGAGTTCACTCGAGTTTACCAAATCAACCCGATAAAAAAGAAAAGGCTCCTCAAAAAAATTGAAGAGCCTTCTGGGAACGCCGGATGGCGCAGCAATACGGAAGAACCGTCTATACCATCGTCTAACTCGGTCGAAAAGACCGGTTTACGCAGCGAGCACATCTCTGCTGACGGCGTTTCTGATGACTCCAATATACCCGCGATTGACGCGCTCCGCAAGGGGATGCTGCCGCTTTTTGCCGGTGGAACGGCCGCCGCGCTCGCTCCGGGCGAAGCACGGGCCTTTGTGCCTGTGCAGGACTATCGCGCACGGGCCATTCCTGCTGACGAATATCCATGGCCTGCGGACTCGCCGGGGTATGTGAACCGCGAACCGGGACTTGGGACTCCTCTGGTAGATGTGGCAGACCTTGCGACTGCTCCCGTCGGCGCGGTCACGGCGGCGGGCCGTGCGGCGTCTGTGCTCGCAGAACCGGTCATCTCCTGGGGCATGGACAGGGCGGGCAACTGGTTGGGGGACAGGCTCGGCGGCCTGCTCGGATACTTCGGAGGGGAGGAATGACGAAGGATTGTTACGACAAAAGAAAAACACCCTGCAGGCGTTGTTGTGCCGCATGGGAATAAGACATATCTGGGTATTCTTGAGCCTGAAGATGGAGGCAGGGCGGGAATATGGACGGTGTATGACCCCAAGACAGAAAAACTCCCTGACAAGTCAGGGAGTTTAGATTCGGGGAGGCGCAATGTCCCATCTAACTATGCCGCCGAAGACGGCTCGTTTACGCAGCGTCAGCTTTCTGCTGTCGAATCTGATAAAAAATAAACTCTCAAAATAAACGTGTCAATGGAGCTGTTCTTCTTGCTGGAGCAGGAGCCGCGCTCGCTTATCCATGGTCTGCGAATGCTCCGGGCTGTGTGAACCTCGAACCGGGGCCGGGCACGTCGCTTGCGGACATGGCCGCCGAGCCCGGTGAATCCCATAAATAATAAACGGCTCCTCAAGATGAAGAGCCGCTTTCTGGGAAACGCCGGATGGTTCCGCCTTCCATCCTTTGACCGATACACATGATGTGCACGGAATACGCAGCGAGCGTGTCTCTGCTGACGGCGTTTCCAATGGCTCCAGCATACCGGAGCTTGACGCGTTCCGCAAGGGCATGCTGCCGCTTTTGGCCGGACACGGCGGGCGCGCGGGGAGCGGGTGAGGGGGCGGAACGTTGAGAACGGGCGCAGAACAGGGGTTTGCGTCCGTTTTTTGCGCCGTGCCTTTGAAAGGCGTCCCGTGTGCCGCACGGCCGGGCTCTGCTACGCTTCGGAAAAAAAGGAGACTTTCATGCTTGAACTTTCGCAGGGCGCGCGCGGCGTGCGCTTTTTTTGCGCGGACGGCGTTTCCGACTTCGTGACGGAAGAGGGAATCATTTCCCGCGCTCAGGACGTGACACAGATCATCCGGCAGAACAGGGCGGAGCAGAACGCGCAGAAGTGCGGCTTTCAAAAAGCGCCCGTGTTCCGGCGCGTGGCGTCCATTCCCGTGGCCGTGGTGGACATTGCCGCCGCGCAGGGACTGGACATTCTGAACGATCCCGAGGCCATGCGGAAATTTTTGAACGATCCTGACAACCGTGCCTTTCGCACGACGCTGGAGAAGGTGTGATGGCGAAGATACCGCAGAAGCTCATGGGACTGCTCGGAAAGTTTGCCGACAGCCTCGACTACAACGATTTGCCCAAAGGATGGGCGGATAATCCCGAGATAGTGGAAGCGGCCGGGGAACTGTACCGCGACATGGGCACGGAAAGCCCGTTTTTCAAGGCGTGGTTTGGGAACTGGCCTGCGGCAAGAGCCTATAATGAAGCAGTGTCCGGGAAACCGGTAGTGACGTTGACCGGAAAAGAATTTCAGAAGGATGGAGTACCGCTGACGGAAAAAGTTCCGGCATGGTATGACGAGATGTTTCGAGGGGTGGTGCGAAGCCCGGAGCTTGGAGACGTAAGGCTTGACCTTGAAGGCGTCAAAGACTCGATGGGGCACGGTATAGGGCGGGAAAAGTCGGCCGCGTTCGCTGCCGTGCCGGATATCATCAGAAAAGGAACGGTGTTTGACCAGCAAAGCAACTGGAAGGGGAGAGGGTACGACACGTCGGTGATATCCGCGCCCGTGCGTATCGGCGATACGGATTATGCCGGGGAAGTTGTTGTTAAACATCTTCCGAACAGGCAGGGACTTTATCTGCATGAGGTGGAAAATAAAAAAGGCTCGAAAATGCGTTCAAGACTCCCACTGAAGGAAGCGCACCTCAAGCCTCACGATTGATTTTGGGGCAAAAGCTTGATGATGTCAAGCGCTCTTCCAAAGTCGTTGATGCTGAGGGCAGACCTCTTGTCGTTCACCACAATACAGACGCCGTTTTTGATGCTTTTTCCAAAGATAAGATAAACAGTCGGGGCGCTTATGGCGAGGGCTTTTATTTCGCCGAACAGCCTGCGCCGTATGGTCCTCATCAGATGGATGTCTATCTGAAAGGAACGTATGGACTGCCGGAAAAACGCGCGGCGCGTCGTGCCGGGCAGCCGGTTCAGGAACTGGATTATGTCCATGTTCCTGATAAAGGCTATTGGATGGTAAAAGAGCCGAATCAGATCAAGTCCGTCCAGAATCGTGGGACATTCAATCCTGACGATCCGAATATCTACAGAGCGTTGCCGTGGGCTGCGGGCGGGGCAGGAACGGCCGCCGCGCTCGCTCCGGGTGAAGCTTACGCTTCCGTGCCTGCCGACCAGTATCGTTTTCCCGCCGATGAGCCTGGCTATGTGAACCGCGAACCGGGACTTGGGACTCCTCTGGTAGACGTGGCAGACCTTGCGACGGCTCCCGTCGGCGCGGTCACGGCGGCGGGCCGTGCGGCGTCTGTGCTCGCAGAACCGGTCATCTCCTGGGGCATGGACAGGGCGGGCAACTGGTTGGGGGACAGGCTCGGCGGCCTGCTCGGATACTTCGGAGGGGAGGAATGACGGCTGACGCGACAAGCTGGAAAGGACGTTGTGAAGCCGTGGCGGACATGGCCGCCGCGCAGGGACCGGACATTCTGAACGACGGGAAAAACGTTGTTTCGCCCTTCATGGCGGGAGAAAGGGGAGACGCAGTGCTGAAAACGGTGTTTGAACCGTCAGGGAACAATAAAAAATTTGTTGAAGGCCTCACGGGAGTACCTCCGCTCTCCATGTCTGGTCTCAGGAACAACGTTCCTGCCAGTGCGCAGCCACTAGGATTTTCTGCTGACGTGAAGCCTTCAATGAAGGAAAGTATGCCTGAAATGCCCGCTTCCGGCAAGAGCCGACTTCCGTCATTGCGGGCGCGGGTTCGGGGGCAGGGCTTGCGTTATGGCCTGCGGGCTCGCCGGACGACGCGGAAGGTGCACCCGCAGCGAGGACGCAAAAAAAGACCTGCTCAGGTTCTCGGGTGAACGCCCTTCCTCACCATTCACGTCATCTCGAAAAGAGACCGTCACGCAGCAGGGCGAAATTTCTGCTGTCGGAGAACCGTCACAGGTCTTTGATGGGCTCATCATGCCTGATTCGTCAAAAATGCGCAAGGGAAGGCCGCTGTTTTGGGCGGGCACTGCGGGAGGCACAAAGAGGCGGGAGGAGAGAGCTGGACGAAGGGGCGGAGCGTTGAGAACGGGCGCAGAACAGGGGGGTGCGTCCGTTTTTTTTGCGCCGTGCCTTTGAAAGGCGTCCCGTGTGCCGCGCGGCCGTGCTCTGCTACGCTGAAGGCAGGGTCTTTATCTGCATGAGGTGGAAAATAAAAAGAGGCTCGAAGAAGCGTTCAAGACTGCCGACGGCAGCGCACCCCGGGCCTCACGATTGATTTTGGGGCAAACGCCTGACGAGGTCAGGCGCTCATGCCGCTGACGGTGAAGGCAGTCTGGAAAAGGACGGCGCGTTTTGAAGACGGAGCCGTTCCGATGCTCATGGACGGAAGAGGGGCGGCAGAGACGGCGCTTTTCCTCCGGCGCGGGCGTGGGCGGAAAACGTGCCCCGACGCCTCGGGGGGACAAGGCCATAAACGGACTGGCAGTTTTCTGGGGGAAAAAGATGGCTGATCTCACAAGCTGGAAAGGACTTTGTGAAGCCGTGGCCGACTATCTCGGCCGCGACGATCTGACGGAGCGCATACCCGCGTTCATTGCGCTTGCTGAGCGGCGCATGAATCGGGAACTGCGTCTTCGGGTGATGGAACGAAGAGCGGAAACCGACGTCTCTGCCGGGCAGAGCGCGGTGCCTCTGCCGTGGCGCAGGCAGCCGGGCAACTGGGACGTGTTTCTGGAGATGCGTGATCTCACCTTTGAGGCGCAGGACGGCTCGACGGCGAACCTCGCCTATGCGCCGCCCGACACCTACGGCCAGCGAAGGATTCCGGGAAGCGTGCGTGAGTACACCATCATCGGGCGCGACCTGTTTCTTCTGCCCGCGCCGGATGCGGACGGCACGCTGTACCTCACCTACTACGCGGAAGTGGAGCCGCTCGGCGAGAATCAGCCGGACAACGCCGTGCTTCTGACGGCCCCGGATCTGTATCTGTACGGCGCGCTGGTGGAAAGCGGGCCGTTCACAAGGGGAAGCGTGCCGCTCGAAACGTGGACGCAGTATTATGCCGCCGCCAAAAGGAAGGCGGAGGAGAGTGAACAGCGGGCGCGGTTCACGGCCAACATCACCATGCGCCCGGCAAGGAGAATATGACATGAGTCTGACCAATCATGGAGAAGATGCGCTTCTTTCGCTGTTCAAGGATGCGGGGCCGTATTATCTGGCGCTTTTTACCGTGGCCCCGGGCGAGACGGGCGGCGGCACCGAGGTGTCGGGCGGCGCGTACGCGCGCAGACAGGTGACCTTCGGCACGCCGTCTTCGGGCAGCATGTCGAACTCGGCGGCCATAGAGTTTCCCACGGCCACGGCGAGCTGGGGCACGGCCGTGGCCTGGGGGCTCTTTGACGCGGCCACGAGCGGCAATCTGGTGTGGTACGGCAGCATCACCACGCCCAAGGAGCTGCTTGCGGGCGACATTTACCGCGTGAACGCCAAAAATCTCACGCTCAGCATGGATTAGCCGGTGGCGGAGTTCTTCGACATACTTCCGCCGCCGCAGAGCATCGACGATCTGGACGCGTGGGGCGCGCTCGACGCGCTTCCCGCGTCTCTCAACGACGGATTCTGGACGCGCGTGGGCGTGTACGGCCTTTCGGCTTCGGAAAAGGCGCGGGCCGGACAGGCGTTTTCTGTTCTGCGCAAGCGCTGCGTCGGGCTTTCTGCCGGGGCGGCGTCCCGGCAGACGCTCGGTTTCCTTCGCGTGCGCGTCGGCGAGCTGAAGGGAAACGCCCGGGCCTCGGGCTCCGTGAAGGCGGAAAGGAAGCGGCCCCTTGTCGTTCGGGGAGCGGCGGAAGGCGCGGCAGGCATCGCGTTTGCCCGACTGCGCGACGGCAGCGCGGCGTTTTCTGCCGTGTCCTCGCAGGCGGCAAAGGCGCTTCGCGTGCGAGCTCTCGGGCTTTCGGCGGAGCAGGGGGAGGCGTCGGCCGCGTTTTTTGCGGTGGCCGAGCTCGCCCTTGCCGGAGAGGGCGAGGCGCGTACCGGGGAGAGGGCGGCCCTTGCCAGAGTGCGCCTTGTGGACGGCCCGGCGCTTTCCGCCCGGGCGGACGGAAACGCGGCGTTTTTTCGGGTCATGCCCCTTGCGGCGCGGGACGGGGCCGCGGGCTCTTCGCTTTTCACGCTGTTTCGCGTGAGGCCGGTCGTGCCGGAAGACGCGGAGGCGCGTTCGGCGGGCGGCATGGCGATCATGCGTCTTGTCGGGCTTGCGTGCGCGGGCGGGGCCTTCGGCGGAGGCTCGGCCTTGCTCGTGCGGGTGATTGACCTTTCCGGCCGCGGGAGCGTGCTGGGCGTGGGGAGCGTGTTTCCCGAGTACAAGGGCTGGATGTGGGCGCGGCGCGACGACGTGCCCGAAGGAACATGGAATCAGGCGCATTCCGGCCGTGCGGACTGGAGACCGCGCACGGTTGCCGGCGCCGACTGGCAGGGGGTTGTGGAATGGCAGCAGGCAGAATGAGGCTTGATTTCGGGCCGTGGGAGCCGGACGCCGCGCTTCTTGACGGCGCGCAGGCTCCGGAAGCGAAAAACGTGATTCCGGCCCGGCGCGGGTACAGGCCGTTTTCCGGGCTGTCGCCGCTTTTGTATCCTGCGCTTTCGGAGCGAGTGCTTGCCGCCTTTTCCCTGAAGGATACGGGCGGCAATCTGCTCACCTTTGCCGCCACGAAGAGCGGAATGTTCGCGCTTGAGGGCGGGGAGTGGACAAAGAAGCATGACGGACAGTCGCTTTCCGACGTGCGCGAGTTTGCCGAATACGGCCCGGCCGTGTACGCGCTCTGCGGCACGACGCTCATGAAAAGCGCCGTGACTGCGGGCAGCGCCGGGGAGTTTCTGCCCGTGGAGGGCGCGCCTTCGGGCGAGGTGCTCGGGGTGCTGCGCGACTTTCTGGTGGTGGGCCGTCTGACGGATCGCCCCGAGGCCGTGCGCTGGTCGGGTCTCGACCGGCCCGACGAGTGGCCGGAGCCGGGCAGCAACGAGGCGCAGTACGTGCAGGCGGACATGCAGGTCTTTCCCACGGGCGGACGGGTGCAGGCCGTCGTGGGCGGCGTGGGCGGTGCGGACGGGCTCATTTTTCTGGAGCGCGGCATTCGGCGCGCCACCTATGTGGGCATGCCCTACATCTTTCAGTTCGACGATCTGGACAGGGAACGCGGCTGCATTGCGCCGCACTCGCCCGTGGTGTGCGGCGGCGCGTGCGTCTACCTTTCGGAGGACGGCTGGCGCATGACCGACGGTTCCTCGGTGAAGGGCATAGGCGTGGAGCGCGTGGACGAGTGGTTCTTTGAGGCCTGCGCCTCGGACAGGCTGGAAGAGGTGACGGGCGTGCACGACGCCCAGAATCGTCTGGCGCTGTGGGCCTTTCCGTCGGAAAACGCGCCTCCGGGCGTGCTCGACAGGGTGCTTGTGTACAACTACGCCGTGGATCGCTGGTCGTGGGGCGAGCTGGCCGTGGAAACGCTGTTTGCCGACTACACGCGCGGTCTCACGCTGGAAGAGCTGGATGCCTTCGGCGATCTCGATCATCTGCCCTTCGCCTCGCTGGACGCGGCCGCGCTCAGAAACGGCCGCAAGGGGCTTTCCTGCTTCACGAAGGAGCACCGGCTTGCCGGATTCAACGGCGACGCGCTTGAGGCGGTCATAGACACGGCGGAAACGGGCGGCGAAAGAATGATGGTGCACGGGCTGCGTCCGCTGGTGGACGCGGCGCCCGCCGAGGCCATGCCGCTTTTCCGCAGCCGGCAGATGGACGAGCGGCGTTTCGGAACCTTTACGGCGCAGCAGCGCGACGGGGTGTGCTTTCAGCACGTTTCCACGGTCTACCTGGCCGCGCGGGTGAAAATTCCCGCCGGAGTCTCGTGGACCCATGCCGTGGGCGTGGAAGCGCTGGTGGAAAAGGAAGGGGGACTGTGATGCACCGCAGAAGGCCCGGCCCATGTTGCCGTGGGCACGGGGAAGCGGGGACGCGGCGAAGGCGCGCCGGAATGCCTGCGGACGGAAAAAAGGCGCGGCAGGGGGCGGAGATGTTGGCGTTGCCGGAAGAAGGCGCGTCTTTTTGAGAAGAGGCAAAAAAGCGGCGGGGCGCGCGGCCGTTTTTGCCGGGCGGCGGGCACGGCTTCCGCAGGGGCCGGGCCGTTGCGGGCGCGCGGCGTTTTTTCGTGTTGCAGGAGGTGAATGATGGCGACTTTCGTGCCGCAGGTGCCGACGGCCGCGCCCGCGCAGATGCTGGCGCTGGCCTCGGCCGTGAACGCCGCGCTTCGCGGCGACACCGCCAATGTCGGCATGGCGACGTGTGCCGCGGCAGAGTCGGAGATTACCATTCGGGATGAACGCTGCCGGGCGGGGCGTCTGGCGCTGCTCATTCCGCTGGATGCCGCCGCGGCCTCTGCCGTGTGGTGGCTTTCGGCCATGACGCAGGGCAGCATGACCTTTCGTTTCGCCTCGCCGCCGGGAGAATGCGCCTTTGCCTGGGCGCTTCTCGGCGACGGCGGAAGCGGCGTGAATCAGAAACAAGGAGCAAACGCATGACAGGACTGTATCAGAGAAAGACCTCTTCGGGCACGTCGGCCCCGGGCCTTCGCGTGAATCCCTCGCAGGGCGCGGGCGCGGCCGTGCCTTCCGGCGCATCCCTGCCCGCCGGGCGGCAGAACTTCGACGCCTCCGCCCTCGGCGGTCTGCTCGGGCTCTTCCAGCGCGTCGCTTCCCCCGCGGGCGCGGCCCAGCAGGGAACCGGCGCGTCTTCTCCGGGCGTGTTCAATGCCTCCCTCATGCCCGGCGCGGGAAACGCGCTTGCGCTCGGCGCTCAGCCTTCGGCCGGAAACTTCGGCCCCGGCGTGCCGTCCGTCTCGTCGGGGGCTTCCGGCATTTCCGGCGCGGGCGCTTCGGGCGCGTTGTCTGCGGGGGCGGGCATGACCGGCGCAGGCATTTCCGGCGCGGCTTCTGCGGGCCCGACGTGGCAGGAAAACGATGTTCTGTCTTCCGCGCTCGGCAGCATTCTGGGCGGGTTCGGCAGGTTTGGAGCGTAGGCATGGGGGAATTTGCCAGAATCTACAAGACCGACCTTTCCGACAGGGATTTCATGCGCTTCTGGGCCACGGTGCGCGCCGCCGGACGCGACAGGGCCGTGACCTACTGCATGCCGCCCGTGGACGGTCCCGCCTTCTGCCGCTGGATGCGGCAGGACGACGTGCATCCGTGGATCATTCTGTTTCGCGGCGAGCCGTGCGGCTTCGTGTATCTCACGAATCTTGAGGGAAAGAGCGCCAGAGTGCATTTCTGCACGCTGCCCATGGGCACGAAGAGAACCCGTGCCAGACTGCCCGCCGTGGTGGGCTTCGGTATGTTTTCTCTCGGTTCCATGCTCTGGGAAAAAAACGAAAGCGGCTCTTTCAGGCTCGATACCGTCATAGGCGTGACGCCCGTGTGCAACCATGAAGCCGTGAAGTTCATTCATAAGGTAGGCGCAAGGGACATAGGCGAAGTGCCCGGCGCGTGCTGGTACTTTGATACCAACGAAAACGTGCCCGGACTCGTGACCGTATACACCAGACAAACGCTGCCCGCATGGGCGGCCGTACTTTAGGAGAAAGATTATGGGCGGAAAAGGTGGCGGGGGTTCTACCACCACGGTGCAGAAGGCCGACCCGTGGGCCGGCCAGCAGCCGTACCTCAACAGCTGGGAAACGGGCTTCGGCGGGAAGTACATGGGCGTGTTCCCCGAAGCCTGGAAGCTCTACCAGAGCGGCCAGATGTCCCCGGACTACTACCCCGGCGAGACCGTGGCGGAACAGTCCGACTGGACAAAGCAGGCCCTTCAGATGCAGGCCGACCGGGCCCAGAACGGCAGCCCGCTCATCACCGGCGCGTCGAACGCCGTAAACGACATTACCTCCGGGCAGGCCCTTGAAAACAATCAGGGGCTGAATGTCCTCAATCAGATGGCGTCCGAAGACAATCCCTATGTCGACGAACTCTACAGCCGCGCCAATGAGCAGGCACAGTCGGCCATCAACGGCAACTTCAGCGCCGCCGGACGCTACGGTTCGGGCGCCCATGCCGCAGCCTCGGCCGACGCGGCAAACAATCTTGCAAACGATATGTATTCTTCCCTCTGGGACAAGCGCGCCGATGCCGCAAAGGCCGCCGGTCAGCTCTACAATACCGGCACGGCCCAGCAGATAGCCGCCGCCCAGACCGGTCAGCAGCTCGCCAATCAGGCCTATACCGACGCCGCCGCCCTCTCCGAAGCGGGCGGCGTGCTCGACGACTACAATCAGCAGCTCATCAACGCCGATATCGACCGCTGGAACTATAACCAGAACAAGGCCCTCCAGGCCCTCCAGAACTACAATAACCTCATTCAGGGCAGCTACGGCGGAACAACTACCACCACCGGTCAGCAAAGCTCCGGCTCCACCCTCGGCAACGTCCTCGGCGGAGCCCTCACCGGCGGCGGACTCGGCGCAGGCATCGCCGCCGCCGGCGGCGTCACCGGCTCCGCGCTGCTCTCCAATCCCTGGACCCTCGGCGGCGCAGCTCTCGGCGGACTCCTCGGACTGTTCTAAACGCAGGAAAGGCAGGAAAGGCAGAAAAGGCAATGCGGGGGAAATAATTCCCCCCGCGCCCCCCTGTTTCGCCTTGCGGCTTCGCCGCGCGGCGGGAACGTGCGGATGCCGGATGTCGGACTTTGAAACAGCGGCAGGGCAGGGGAGGATGTGACGCAAAGGCCGGAATGCTCGGCAAGGCGCGTTACGGGCTGCAACCTCAGTGCAGGCGTGTGCTGCCGCACCCGCCTGCCGTGGCCGAC
>NZ_CAJJIC010000059.1 GCF_905187505.1 uncultured Mailhella sp. | reverse complement strand
GCGCGCCATGGCGGGCGTGGGCTCGTCCGTTCTGTCCGCATAGGTGGCCTCGAGCATGGGGCGCAGGTCCTCCGGCAGCGTGACCATCGTTCTGCCGGTCCAGACTTCCAGCGTTCGGGCAAGCACATAGGGCGCGTACACGATTCCGGAAACGCCGAAGGCCGCGGCGGGAGAGGTCTGCGCCTCTTTGAGCGAAGGGCAGAGCACCCACGCTTCGCGCCGGGCTTCGGCCGGGCGCTTCGTGCCTTCGTGCCGCCACAGTCTGCCCATGCGCTGAAACAGCATGTCCGTGGGGCAGAGCCTCGTGACGAGAAAATCCGCGTCGATGTCGAGCGACTGCTCGAGCACCTGCGTGCCCACGAGAATGCGGCCGCAAAGACCGCGATCCGCCGAGTCCCTGCCGTAAAGCGCGGTCCAGCGCTCCTCGTTTTTCTGCCGGTCCGAGGGCGTGAAGCGGGAATGAAGAAGTCCGGCCTCCAATCCCGTGCCGGCCGTGCGCGCCGCAAAGAAGCGGAACGCGGCCTGTGCCTCGGGCACGCTGTTTTCGATCCACAGAACCTGCTGTCCCTGCCCGGCGCGCATGAGCGCCTCTTCTTCCGCCTCGTGGTCGGAAGCGTCGAGGCAAAGCCGGACGCACGCACGTTTGGACTCCCTGTCGGGCACGGTGAACGTGCGGACGGCAGGCGGCTCCTCGGCCGTCTTTTCCCCGCAGCCGACGGCCGTGATGAGCGGATAGGCGCTTCCGCCTGCGTCTTTGCAGTCGAGCATCCGGGAGAGGCGGGCGCGGGTGAGCGTGGCGCTCAGAAGGATGATGGTGCAGCCCAGGCGTTCGAGGTGCCGGATGAGCGAGTCGAGCAGCGTGCCGGTATAGGCGTCGTAGGAGTGCACTTCGTCGAGTATGACCACCTTGCCCGCAAGCCCGAAGCTGCGCACGGCGGCATGACGCACGTTGATGACGCTCATGAGCGCCTGATCCAGCGTGCCCGCGCCGAAGGGCGCAAGAAGGCCGCGCTTGCTCTGCTCGAACCACGACGAGGCGTTCTCGCCCCTGTCTTCGTGCGTGGCGTAGAGCCATGCGCCGCCGTGCAGAAGCAGCGTTGCGGCATTCCGGCTTTCCGGCGTGAGCACGGCGTGAAGAAAGGGCAGAAGCCTGTCGAATATCTTGTTTGACGTGAGTCTCGTGGGCAGGGCGAAGTAGAGTCCTCCCGCCGCGCCCGTCGCAAGCAGCCGGTAGGCCGCAAAGAGCGCGGCCTCGGTCTTGCCCGAGCCCATGGGCGCTTCCAGCACATAGACCCCCGGTCCGGTGACGGCCTGCGTCATGGTCTTCTGCACGGCGTTCGGCGCAAACCCGAAAACGTCTTCAAAGCGCAGGCCGGGCACGAAGGATGCCGGGCGAAAGCCCGCCTCGGCCACGGCGCGCGGCGCAAGCGGCCGCCAGTCCTCGGCAGGGTCGTCGAACATGGGGCCCGAGCCTATCCAGTCGGCCACGGCAGTGAAGCCTGCAAGCAGCGTCTTTTTTTCGGCGGAGAGGCCTGAGGGCAGGGCGCGGCCGCCGCACAGACGGGCGATGAGTTCGAGGCGGGAGTTCTGCCACGGGCGGCCGCCGCAGATCTCGTCGTCTGCCGAACAGGCCTCGGGGACAGCGCCGTGATGCCGTCCCGCGATGTCGGCGACGGACGGGGAGGTTTCCATGAGCGCGGCCTGACTCACGGAGGCGTGCCCGAGCTTCTTCGGCATGAGGCGGAAGGGCTCGAGCGCCGGGAAGTCGGAGGACTCGCCGGTGACGCCGTGTATCATGCCCTGAAAGCAGGGGGAGACTTTTCCGACATCGTGCACGGCGACCACAAGATCGCTGTTTTCGGGAAAAAGACGCGCCGTGCAGGGCGGCAGCGCGGCCATGAGCGATCCGGCCACGGCGCCGGTGATGCGGCAGTGCTCTTCCACCGTGCGGCCCGGAAGCGTCACGCCGTCCTTCACGCGGCTTTTGGCAAGACATTCTTCCAGCGGGATGACGGGCGTCTCTTTCGTTTCCGCGCGAGCGGCTTTTCGGCGCAGCATGAGCGTGTCCTTGCGTTGAGGGGAAGGCCGTCGGCCCTTCGTTCCGGCAGCAGCGGGAGGCACGCGCCGACCGGGGCGGGAAGAAGGACGGCATGTTCTTTCATCGTAGGGCGGGGGCGCAGGGGCGTCAAGGCGGAAGAGGGAAAAGCGGATTCTGCCGTGCCTTCGGACGCGCGTCGTTGTGCCGGAGAGCGTTTTGTTTTAATCTTCCGAAAAAAGGCCCGGCCGTGAGAGATCGCAGGGGCGGCGTCTCCCGTTTCCGGTTCCCCGGCGTCCGTCCCGGCGATGTCTGCGGGAGACTTCGGCAGGGCCGCGTCGTTCAGAGCCGTCGTCTTGTGCGATGTTCAGAGAAAGGAGTCATGCCATGAGTCAGGATAAGCAAATACGTTTCGCAGAGGAGATTCCCGCCGACGTGCGTTCCCGCGCGAGAGGCTGCCTTCTCGGACAGCTTGCGGGCGATTCTCTCGGCAGTCTGGTGGAATTCCGTTCGGCGTCGAGCATACGCGCGGAATATCCCGGCGGCGTGCGTCAACTTGCCGACGGAGGGCCGTTCGAGCTTATTGCTGGTCAGCCCACGGACGATTCGGAAATGGCGCTGGCCATGGCCCGCCGACTCGTCTCCGTGGGCCGCTACTGCGCCCTGCGTACGGCAAAGGCGTATCGCGACTGGCTGAAGTCCGATCCCTTCGACTGCGGAAACACCATTGCCGCGGCGCTGAAGGGTATGCCCAATCCGGCAAGTCAGGCCAACGGTGCGCTCATGCGCGTAAGTCCGCTGGGCATTTTCGGCGCGGGGCGCAGCCGGGCCGACGTGATGAAATGGGCAAAGAAGGATGCCGCCATCACGCACGCGCACCCCGTCTGCGCGCAGGCCGACGCCCTGTATGCGGCGCTCGTGGCGCAGGCCGTGCGCGAGGGCGGAAGCGGCGAGCGTCTCTATGAGGAAATGCTCGCCTCCATGAAGCGCATGAAGCTGGAACCCGCCCTGCGCGAAGCCGTGGAAAGAGCCGCGCAGGAGCCTCCCCGCGACTACGTGTCTCAGATGGGCTGGGTGCTCATTGCCCTGCAGAACGCGCTCTGGCAGATGCTGCACGCGCCGTCCTTCGAGGAAGGCGTGGTGGATACCGTGATGCGCGGCGGCGACACCGACACCAACGCCGCCATAGCGGGCGCGCTGCTCGGGGCCGTGTACGGCGAAGAGGCCGTGCCCGAAGCGTGGCGCAGAACCATTCTTGCCTGCCGCCCCGAAGCCGGGCGGCCCGGCGTGAAGCGTCCCCGGCCGGAAGCGTACTGGCCCGTGGATGCGCTTGAGCTTGCGGACGCGCTGCTGGAGACGGGCTGGTCGAAGCGCTCCGCCTGAAAGCGCCATGCCGCAGAGGCATGGCGCCGGGGGCTCGTTGCTGCCGTCGTCTTGCCGAAAGGCGGACAAAAGGGGCAGGGCGGACGCGAGAGCTTCGTGCCGGAGCGATGCGGCACGGCTCCGGGCAGGGGCGGCCTGCCGGAGTTTCCCTCCGGGAAAGTCTTTTTCGGGATGCCGTGCGAAGCCGTGAGGACAGCCATGCTCAAAAAGCATTGATACCCATGAATCATAGGTATTTGCTCTTTTATGAGGCGTGCTTATAACTATGCGCAGAACATTCATGGGAGAGCCGGTATGGACATCATAGAAAACAGGACATTTGATGAAGAGAGGGCGCTTTACGGGCTTCGGCACGTTCTGGTCCGGGACTGTGCGTTCACCGGGCCCGCCGACGGCGAAAGCGCGCTCAAGGAATGCGAGGACGTGACGGCCGAGCGCTGTCTGTGCAATCTGCGCTATCCTTTCTGGCACGTGCACGGCCTTGCGATCAAAGACTGCGACATCACGGAGAACGGACGCGCCGCGCTCTGGTATTCCGATCATGTGGACATTGCGGACTCAAAGATGCACGGCATCAAGGCGCTGCGCGAGTGTCACGAGGTTTCCGTGAGAAACTGCGACGTCGTGTCCAACGAGTTCGGCTGGTTTTCGCGCTTCTTCCGCATGGAGCACTGCACGGTGAAGGGCGACTATTTCATGCTGCACGCGGCGAATCTCGACTTTTCAAACGTGCGCTTCACGGGAAAGTACGCGTTGCAGTATCTGCACGACTGCACCTTCGAGCACTGCGACATCACGAGCCGCGACGCCTTCTGGCACGCGATCAACGTGACGGTGCGCGACTGCGTCTTGAAGGGGGAGTTTCTCGGCTGGTACTCCGACCATCTCACGCTGGAGCGCTGCCGCATCATCAGTTCGCAGCCCCTGTGCTACTGCACGAATTTGAAGCTCGTGGACTGCGAGGTGGTGGACTCCGACCTCTGCTTCGAGAAGTCCGACGTGGACGCCGTGCTCACCGCGCCCGTGGACAGCATCAAGAATCCCCGTTCGGGGCGCATCGTGCTCCCGGCCGTGGACGAGCTCATTCAGGAGGGAGACTCCCACGCCGAAATCGTCATCACGGGCGGCGCGGACAACAACGCCCGCGCGTAGGCTCTGCAAGCTGGTGCGGAGGCTCCCGTCCGCCTGAACGGACGGGGAGCGGATATCTGATAATGAAAAGGGCGCTGTCGGCATGACGAAGGCAGCGCTCTTTGCGTCTCTGCGGAACGTGAGAGGCCGGGAGCCTGGGACCGGAGGGCGGGGCCGCGGCGCGCGCAGGCCGGGAAGCGAGAGAAGCCGTTTCCGGGGGCGCGTTGCTGCGTCATGCCCCCCGGCCTGCGGGGCAGGGGAGCGTGAGGCGACATTTCTTTTTGCGGAGCCTGTCCCGTTTTTCGTCGAGGACCGCCGGGAGCCTGGGACCGGAGGGCGGGGCCGCTTTTCCGACGAAAAAAAAGGGCCGGAGAGCTGTCCTCCGGCCCGTTCGGAACGCTTTTGGCGTTCTTGTCCGTTACTTCACCCGCACGTTGCCTTCCCACACGAGGCCCGCTTCCGGCAGCACCGGGAGATAGGTGAGCCACTTGTGGCTCTTCATGACCTCGGGGTCCTGCTGCATCTTGCGGTTGAATTCCAGAATGGGCGGCACGATGTCCTTGATGTCGCCCGCGAGGTTCGCCGCGATGCCGGCGTTCGTGGCCTCGAGGCACAGATCAATGGCCTTCTGGCTGTATTCCATGGAACTCATGAGCGTGTCGAGCGCCTTGGAGGGGTTGTGGAAGCCCACGCTGTTTTCCGCGGAAATGAGATCCCAGAAGAACTGACCCTTGCGCACCATCTCGCGCGCCGATGCCATGAGCTTCTCGTAGTTCGCGTTTCTCTCGCCGGTGAACTCGTTGGCCAGACGCACGGCTTCATGCGCCTTCACGCTGGTTTCCTGCGCCTTGAGCAGCTGCCGGAAGGTCTTTTCCTGAATGTCGTGCACGCGGGCGCGCAGGAATTCGGGCGTCTTGTCGGAATGGCAGGTGCGGCAGGCGGTAAGTTCGGGATCCTTGAGCGGCGAGGTCCACCAGTGGCTCGAGTACTTCTTGCCGTCCTGCTTCACGTAGGGCATGTGGCAGTCCGCGCAGGACACGTCCGCCGCGCCGTGAGGACCGTTCTGCCAGGTCTCGTACTCGGGATGCTGGGCCTTGATGATGTTCACGCCCGAAACGGCGTGCACGAAGTCCGTGAACGGACCGTTGTTCGCGCCGTGCGTGTTGTAGTATTCATACATGTCTTCGGGGTCGAAGCCGTTGTCCCACGGGAACACGGGCTTGCCTGCCGGTCCGTTGTCCTTGTGGGTGAAGTAGTATTCCACATGGCACTGGCCGCACACGAGACTGCGCTTTTCGTTGCGCGAGAGCGTGGCCCAGTCCTTGCCGCTCCGGGCCAGCCAGTCCTTGAGCGGAACGGAATAAAGCTGGAGCTCCATGGTCGTGGTGTCGTGACAGGTGGCGCAGCTTATGCTTTCGTTCATCACGTCCACCTTGGTGCGGTACTCGTTGAAGTCGCGGCTCCACACGCCGTCGCCCTCGGCCGCCACCCACTGCGAAATCGCCGGAACCTTGCAGTTCCAGCAGGTGGTGGGCATGTTGCCCTTGCCGTCCGGCGAGTAGCGGTTGATGCGGTCGATGTCGAGAATGTCCTTCACCGCATAGGTATGACCGCGCGCCTCGTTGTACTCGTACATGAACGGATAGCCGAGCCACAGATTCTTGAGATACGGCTGTCCCGCACGAAAGCCCTTCGGCAGAGGATTCACGTTGTCGTTCTTGCGGAAGTTCACCGAGCCCTTGTACTCCGTCATCACGGAGCTTTCGTCGTTCTGCCTGTAGGAGGCGTACTGGAGCGGAAACGCCTTTTCAAACCTGGAGGCGTCCAGCGTGTTCGCCGGAAGACCGCTCTGGTAGACCGGGGTTTTCACCTCATAGCTCTCGTCCTGACAGCCTGCGCTGATGAGCGAACAGGCCAGCACGGCGCCTGTCATGATCATGTTCATCTTATTCATCTGCCGCCTCCCTGAAGCTGACGGGGGTTTTCTTCTGATGCGCCATGGCACGGTGGCAGTCCACGCAGTAGGGTTTCGCCATCATGACGTTCTCGTTCGCGACTCTGTGACAGGCGCGACAGTTGGCGTTGACCACGTCCCTGGTTTCCAGCCGCGCGAGAATCGGAGCCTCCTTTCCCTGGAGGTTCGCCACGAAGTCGCGCAGTCCTTCCTGTGCCTTGAAGGGCAGCTTCGCCAGCAGATTGTGCGGGGCATGACATTCGTTGCACGTCAGATCCGCGTGCGGCGACTGACTGTGCGTGAGCGCGGCCTCCCGCATGACGTGACAGGTGGAACAGAAGGGCCTTGTGTCGGAATACTGCATTCCGACGGCCGCCAGGATCACCAGTGCCGCTCCCAGCACCGTGCCCGCAAGCAGCAGTTTCCATGGACCGTGTCTGGATGCTTTCATCGCTCTCCTCCCTGGGTTATGAAAAAACACGGCCCTCCAGTCATACCTGGCGCAGAAGAAAATAACTGTGATTTAAATCACAATTGGCGGAAACTTGCAAAAGAAGCGCAGAAAAATTTCGTTCAGGCAGGAAAACATGACGAAAATCACGGCAAGGCTGCGGAGCTTTGCGTACCTTCGGGGCGCGGATTTTCGCAAAGCTCCGTGCTGCGGAGAAGACTGCGGGAGACCGGCGGAAGAGGTGGAGGCCGTCCATGCCTCTTTCCTGAGAAGCGCAGGCCGGGGCGCCGAGACTGCCGGTCTCCGTCTCGGGGCGGGGCGTTTTTCCGTCTCGGGGCGGGGCGTTTTTCCGTCTCGGGGCGTGTGGCCCTTCGTTTCGGGGCCTGTGGCTTTTCGCGGCGCAGGCTCCGGGAGCGCCGGTCGTCCGGAACCTGCGGCGGAGCGCCTTGCCCAGGCTGGGAACGGGGGCGCAGACGCGTTTCGCCCTTTGGCCGGACGTCTCCGGGAGGGGATGGCTCGGCATGGCCGGAATCCCGTCGGCCGAGTCGGCGGGACGGCGCAGGAGCGGGGCGTTTGTCTGCGCGTTTTGCGATGCCGGGCGTTTTTGCGTGCCCGCGGCAGGCGGGCGGGAAAGCGACCGCATGGATCGTGACGGAAGCGGCCGGAAAACGGCACGGAAAAAAGGAGAAAGAAGCATGATGACGCCGGATGACGACAGACAGGGCAGAGGGGCGCGCGCCTTCGCCGCGCCCGCTTTTCTTGTGCCCGCCTTTGCGCTGGGGGCCGCGCATCTGTGGCGTTCCGGCGGCGCGGGAGGCGCGGCGGCGTGTGTGCTCTGGGCGCTGGCCTGCTTCGGGCGCAGGGCGTGGATGCGGCCCGCATCCTTTGCGGCGCTCGTCTTTCTGGCCGGGGAATGGGTGCGCACGACGGAGGTTCTCGTGCAGGTGCGTCTTGCCATGGACGCGCCGTGGATGCGCCTTGCCGTCATACTGCTTGCCGTGGCCGCCTTCACGGTGACGGCCGCCGTGCTCGCATGGACGGGGCCGGGCCGCGCATGGTTCTGCAGAGGCAGGGACAAGGCATCCATGCAGGCGGCGGCCTTTCTTCTTGCCGCCGTGCCGCTTTTTGCCATGGCGCGCTTTGCCCCGCATCTTCTGCTTCTCGACAGGATTCTTCCGGGCTTCGGCATGGTGCAGGGGCTTCTTGCCGGCTTCTGGGCCGCGTTCGTCTGCTCCCGTCTTGCCGAAAGAAAGGCAGCGACGCGAGCAAGGCTGCGGGCGTGGAGGCTGTTTTCCCTGGTCTTCTTCGCGCAGTTCGCTCTGTCTGCGGCGGGCTGGTCTCTCTTTGCCATGACCGGAAAGCTGCACGTGCCCGTTCCCGGGGTCATTGTCGCGGGAATGCTCTACCGCGGCACGGCGGGATTCATGCCCTTCCTTTTTGGGGCGTCGGTGCTGCTCGTCGGGGCCGCGTGGTGCAGTCATCTGTGCTATTTCGGCTCCTGGGACGCGTGGGCCGCCACCGCAGAGAGACCGGCGCGGCATCCCGGCCCCCTGCGCTGGCGTGTCTTATCCCTGCTTGTGGCATGCGCGGCGGCGCTGCTTTTTTCCTTCGGCAACGTGCCGCCCGCCACGGCGGCGATCTGCGGCGCGGCGCTCGGTCTTGTCATGGTTCCCGCGGCGCTTTTCGTCAGCCGCAAAAAAGGCTGGGCCGCCTACTGCACCCTCGTCTGTCCGCTGGGGCTTCTTGCCTGTCTTCTGGGGCGTCTCTCCTTCTGGCGCGTGCGCACGACGCCGCGCTGCACCTCATGCGGCGCGTGTACGCGCGTCTGCCGCTACGGCGCGTTCGATGCGGCGCGTCTTGCCGCCGGAGGGCCGGGCCTTTCCTGCACGCTGTGCCGCGACTGCCTGAACGTGTGCCCGCACGGCGGTCTTTCCCTGCGCTGGCTCGGCATGGGCGCGGGCGGCGGAGCGGAGAAGGGCTTCGTGGCGCTTGTTTCCGCCATGCACGCGCTGTTTCTCTTCTCCGCCATGGTGTGAGGGGGGGACGCTGCTCCGCGGCAACGTACGGCTTCGCTTGGGATCCGTTTTGCAGAAGACGGGGGTCTCTCGCCCGGCCGTTTTTCTTCAGGCCGTTCAGTCCGCCTCTTCTATGATGAGCGTGTCGCCGTTTCCGGCGTTCACAAGAGGCGCGATGTCCGAGGTGATGCGGCCGAGGCGAATGAGCCCTCGCGACCAGGAAAAGTCGCGGTAGAACACGGCAAGATTGCCCCACGGCGCGTAGTAGGCAAGGTCTCCCGCCACGGGCGTCACGCCTTCGGGCGCGTCCTTTTCGGAAAGACGGCGGGGAAGGTCGCTGATTTTTTCCGTGCCGTTGAAGTCGCGCATGTTAAGCGTGAGCGGCAGCATGGCCCGAAAGTCGCGCGCTGCGGGCGAGTCCTCCAGCGTGGCGGACAGCACGTTCCCGTTGATGGTGAGGCGCAGGGCGCTTTTTTCCGCCGCGTCCGCGGAAGCGGACGACAGGGCGAGCACGGCGAGGGAGCAAAGGGCGGCAAAAACTGGTTTCATGGATCGTTTCTCCTCTAAGATGATGGCGGATCGTTCGGCTCTTCATGATGCGGAGCAGGCGGCGTGTCGTTTCTGACGGGCGTGTCGTTCCGGCAGGGACGCGCCTTGCTCGACCCCGCACAAGAATCCGGGAAAAAATCCGGGGACGGCGTTCGCCGCAGCGGCGGAACGATGCCGTCATGTCCTTACGTTATGATGGGCAAGGCGGCGAAAGGCAAATACTTGTCCTGCATGGCGGTCATAGCAGAAAGGCATGAGCGCGGGGCAAGGCTCCGGCCTGCGGCACGGGGCCGGAGGGGGCGCTTTTCTGCAAGGCCCGCGGCCTGCCCCGATCACGACGAACATGATGCGGAACAAGCCCCGGGGACATGGCCGGAACGTTGTCGTGTAAAAGAGAGTGTGGCAACGTTGTTGCTGATTTTTGCCGACATGACACCGGCGTTGGCTTTTTTGCGTCCGTCCTGCCCGCGGCACGGGGCCGGGGCGGCCTGTCTGTCCGAAAAGGCCGGGCGGCATGGTTTTTGCACGATGAAGGACGGAAGGTGGTTCCGGTCACGTCGCCGTGCCGCCGCCGTTCGTCGCCTTGCGTCTCCGGTCGTTCCATGTCATTGTGGGAACGTGGCATTCCGTCGGAAGACGCAGCGGACGGGGAGAGTGTCCGGCGCGTCGTTTGCCGCGGCGGTCGTGACCGAGGTCGGAAAGGATTGATCAAACATTGGTGGAGGAATCATGAGCAAACCCATCAGCCTGACGTTCGGCAATCTTGTGCACCTTGCCACGCACATGAGCGATGATGCGAGCATCGTGGTCAAGGACGGCGGCTTCAAGACGCAGGGCAAAATAGGAACGTTCTTCACGCTCAAGAGCACCAACCGGCACGCAGGCAACGTGCTTTTTGCCGCCGTGCGTCAGCAGTACGGCGACACCGTGGCCGACGCGCTTGCGCCGCGAATGCGGGTCTTCCGACAGGAGGGCAGGCCGCTCAGCGCACGGGCTGCGCGCGACATTCTGGCCGACGCCGCCGCCATGCACGAAGGGCTCGGCCGCATCAACGAGGACATGGCGCGTCATTTCGTTCTGGCCAACGACGGTGCCGGGGACACCCGCAATCTCGACACGGCCTTTGACGCCTTCTGCGCCTCTCACGCCGTGAACCCCGCCGACCGTCAGCAGCTCAAGAATCTTTTCGGTGAAGCCCTGCTTCGTGCCGCAGGGCAGGAGAACGGAAAGCTGCTTTCCTACGCAATGCTTGCCGACATGGTGAAGGACGCCTCGCTTCCCGCCATGAAGAAGGCCTGGAACGCCGTGCAGGCGCAGCGTTTTCTGGACGGCGGAGGCGTGGATCAGGCCGTGGATGCCTGTGCCGCCGGGCTGGGACTCGACAGCGCGCAGAAAACGCAGCTTAGCAGACTTGCAGGCATGGCGGTGCTGCATGAAGCGGAAATGTCCGCGGAACAGGGCCGCGATTTCGATGCTCAGGCCGTGTCGCGCGCCGTGTCCGAAGGTTCGCCGGCCATGCTGAGGAATTTTGCCTTTGCCTGCGGCAGAGATGTGAAGATCGACAATGTGGCGCAGGACATGATGGCCTGGGCCACGCCCGGGACCGCGGCGGACATAGCCGCGCTTTGCGTGCGCGCGGCGAATTTCGGCGGCATTGCGGCAGGTTCGCTTCTCGTGCAGAGGCTCGGAGAGATGCGCGCCGCTCAGCCGGAAGGTCCGCTCAGCCGGGAAACGATGTGGCAGGGCTGTTTTCGGGAAGCCATGCCCGGCAATCTCAAGGACGTGAGCTGCCGCGACTTTGCCGATGCCTTGTTCGGCAGACTGGCCGCCATGTTCCGGGAGGTGAGGCCCGCAGATCCCACGGCCGATTCCGTCGGCATGACCACGCTGGCCTCGGGCATATCCATGGAAAAGACGCTCGAAAGTCTGCGCGGACCCGTTGTGCTGACCATGAGCGACTTCGTCAACGTTCCGCGCCTTACGCCCGTGCAGAATCTCGGCACCCTGCAGGAGGTGGAAGCCTCTCTGGCCAAGGACATCAAGCGGCGCGGCTCGCACAACGCTCTGCCCGGATACATGCCGACCGTCAGCTTCGGCGTGGCCGGGGGCGAGGCTGAGACCGTGCGCATTCAGGATGCGTCCGGCATGTCGGACGCGGATCGTGCGGAATACGCGGCGGGACGGCCTTCGTCCAGAAGTCACCTGCTTGCCGAACAGGCGCTGCGTCTCTGCGCGGGCAACGAGGTGCAGGCCCGGCAGGTCATTCAGAGCATGGGGCAGAGCGGCGCGTTTCTCGTGCGCTCCAACAGTTCCGTGACCGGCATTTTTGAATCCGAACATTCCCCGCTGGACATCGACGTGCGTCGTCAGGCCGACGGCAGCGTGACCATGCGCTTTTTCAAGCCCGACGCCTCGCCGCTGGACATTGATTACACCTATGTTGTCATGCCCGACGGCAGCAGCCGACTTGTCGCCTGCCGCATGCAGGCCAGAGCCCCGCAGCCTGCCGCCGGGTAGCAGCCCGCCTTCCGGTCCGGGCCGGAAGGCGCCTCCTGCCTGAGAAGCAGAGCCGTCGACCGGCAGAAACCGGCTTTTCCCCGCCCTGAAACGGCGACAGACGGGGCCGGGTCTGAGCGGGGCGTCTTTTCCCGGCGTTCCGTCTGGAAGGCGCGCTCTGTCTGCGCCGTTTCGTTCAACCCCGTAACGTCATGTTGAGGATATGACCATGTCTCACGCCTTTGCCTCCCTGCTTGACACGCTGGCGCCTGTGCTGGGCCTGCCGGAAATCACCGTGCGCGAGGACGACCCTTCCTGTCTGCTCGTCATCGACGATTTTGAGGTGAGCCTTCGCTATCTGCCCGGATCGGACGCCGTCATGATGTTCACCGTGGTGACCCCTCTGCCGGAACGCGGGCGAAACGGGCTTTTTGCCGCGCTTCTTGACGCCAACACCTTCTTCCGCGGCACGCAGGGCTTCACGCTGGCCGCGCGCGAGGATACCGGCGTCACGCTTCAGGGGGTCATGTCCATGCGCGTGCTTGACGGCTCCAGCGTCGTTTCGTGGGTGCAGAACTTCGTGGACGTGGCGCAGCACTGGCAGGGCGTGTGTTTGAACGCCGAAGCGCCGGCGTCCGACGAAGCTCCCGCCGTCTTTGCACAGGATATGCTGCGCGTGTAGCGGACGCAGGATCTTTTCGGAATGTGACGGAACGCTCCGCGCCTTCTCCCCGAAAGAGGCGCGCGCTTCGTGCCCGTCTTCGCCGGTTGCCTGCTCCGGCACTTCTGAGGAAAATACTTAAAGGCGGCCTCACCCTGCGATATCTGTTTTTGAGTCGATCCGGCGCTTCTTTCCGCGATGGAGGGGAAACGTCGTGTTCAGGGCTCCGTCCTGACTTTGTCCCTGACCCGGCTCCGCCGGAATGTTGAGGAAGAGAACATGGCTATTGTGCTTTCATGGCGCTGGAAAAGAAATCCCGAACGCCTGCTCAGAGCGTGGGGCATGCCCTCGCCCGTGCACTCCTCGCGAGAAGAAAAGGAGTTTCTCCGCAGGCTGGACGACGCCCCGGACGATGCGCTCGGCGATTTCTGTCTGGTCATGGGCGGCTTTACGGACGCCTTTTTCGGCCGGGCCTACGCGCTCATGCCCGAACTTGCCGAGCTGCTCGGCCCGGGCTTC
>NZ_CAJJIC010000058.1 GCF_905187505.1 uncultured Mailhella sp. | reverse complement strand
GCGAAATGAGACCGGCTTATGACAGCTTCCATGATGGAAGACCTCGGGGGGGTTAATGGTGGTGACGTGGCCGTTCCCGGAGACAGCCCGGGCACGGCAGATCGAGGAGGGGAAGAGCCGGCGGGTCGATGACGCTGTCTGCGTGCACGTGCGGGATGCCGGCGGAAGGCGCAAAGGAGAGGATGAAACGGCGTGGAGGGCTTTTCCCTTGCGCCGTCGTTTGATCAGGACCGTCTTTCGGCAAGATTCTTGCGGAAGAATCGTCCGAGTTCCTCAAAATGAAAGCGTTCTTCGGGCATGTTTTCGTCCATGTGGTACTGGGCGTGGGAAAGACCTTCAAATACGATGAGATCGGCAGGCACGCCGGATTCCCGCAGCTTGAGATGCATGCGCACGGTGTTGCTGAGAAAGAGGTCTCTGGTGCCGGAGGTGAGAAGAGTGGGAGGAAAGCCGTGAACGTCTCCGTTGACCGGGGAGAGAAAAGGGTCTTCCATGTCGTGTTCTCCGGCATACAGCCTTGCGGCTCCGGCCAGCCAGCCGTCGTAGCTTACCAGAACGTTGTCCACGCCTTCGTTGGTGAAGTAGCTGTCGCCTTTTTTGCTCATCTGCGCCCACGGGGTGCCCGAGGCTAGGGCACCGGGAAGCGGCAGGCCTTCTGCCTTGGCCCTGAGAGCCAGAATGAGCGTCATGGCCCCGCCCGTGGACGTGCCGAACACGCCTATGCTTTGTGCGGGAGTCGTGTTCAGCAGTTCCCGGTAAACGGCCATGGCATCGTCGATGGCCGCGGGATACGGAAAGTCGGGAGCCATCCGGTAGTCTGCGTACACGACCCTGAATCCGCCGATTCCGGCCATGAGCACGGCTTCCTGCGTGCCCGCCTCGCCGGGGCCGAGCACATAGCCTCCTCCGTGAAGATTGAGAAGCACGCGTCCGTCGTCCGGCACGTTCCGGGGTTCAAAAATGAAGACGGGCACCCCGGCCATGACGGCGTGCGTCATGGTCACGCCGAGCTTTTCCCGCAGGGCGGGCAGAGCCGCCTTCTGCTGTTCTGCCACGGCGGAAATCCAGGCCTTCCATTCTTCCGTGGTGCGGGGAGGTTTGTCCCAGCCCCGGGGAAGGCCCGCACCTATCATGGCCTGCAACTGAGGGCTGACGGTGTCGGGAACAGGGAAGGAAGATTCCCTGCCCATGACGGGAGTGACGGATGCAAGAGAGAGAAGTGCGGCAATGATGCCTCGGGAAAGATGATTCATGACGACTCCGCAATCGCCTGCCGGACAGAAGGTTGAAGGAATGACCTGCCTGTTATAGGAAAAACGCCATTCTATAGCAAATGCTTATATAAAATCGAAAACAATGCTTTACAGGCATGAAATTAATCAGTATTGGAAAGAAAAGCGTCTGTCGCCGCAACGATCGTCGTCTTCGTTTTTTCAGTCTTTTTCGGCGTGGAGAGGTGCGTCATCGGCGGGATGGGAATTGCGCGGGACGACGCTGGGGCAGGCTTTATCGTAAGCGAAGGTCTGCCGGGCGGAAAAGAGAATGCGGGTTTTGCCGTGGAACGGGCCGCAGGAGCACGGGAAGCGGCCCGTCATCCGGTTTCGGCACGGCCGGCGTGCGGGCCGCATGATGCCATGGAAACGCAAAGAGCGCCGGTCCGGAGACGGCAGGAGGGAAGATCATGGAACTGAGAGTGCTGCGCTATTTTCTGGCCGTGGCCGGAGAGGAAAACATATCAAGGGCGGCGGAGCTTCTGCACATCACGCAACCCACGCTTTCGAGGCAGCTCATGGAGCTTGAGGACGAGCTCGGCTGCAGGCTTTTTCTGCGCGGAGGAAGGCGCATGACGCTCACGGAGGAGGGAAAGTTTCTCCGCAGGCGTGCGCAGGAAATCGTGTCCCTTGCCGACCGCACGGCCGAGGAGTTCCGTTCGACGAACGAAGACGTGAGCGGCGATGTGCGCATAGGCGGCGGAGAGACGCGGAGCATGAAGGTGATCGCCGGAGCCGCCAGAGCGATGAGTCTGGTCCATCCGCATGTGTCCTTTCATCTTTTCAGCGGCAATGCCGAGGACGTCATGGAAAGGCTGGACAAGGGCCTGGTGGATTTCGGCGTGTTCATCGAACCTGCCGACCTTTCCCGTTACGAGTATATAAGGCTGCCGGTGACGGACCGGTGGGGCGTGCTCATGCGTTCGGATTCGCCGCTTGCCCAAAAGTCGGCACTGCATCCTGATGATCTGCGGGACGTGCCGATGATCTGTTCCCGTCAGACGCTCGTGACCAATGAGTTTTCCGGCTGGCTGGGAGAAAGTTTCGACAGGCTGCACGTGGTGTCCACCTACAATCTTCTCTACAACGCGTCGCTGCTGGTGGAACAGGGGCTTGGGTATGCGCTCTGTCTTGACGGAATCATACGTTGCGGAGACGGCCCTCTCTGCTTTCGCCCCCTGGAACCCAGGCTGGAAGTAGGCATTGCCGTGGCATGGAAGAAATACCAGGTGTTTTCCCGAGCGGCCGAGGCCTTTCTTGAAACGCTTCAGAAAGAAATGGTCGAACATGGCGCATGACGGGTCATGCCTCCCTTGCGGGAGTCCAGAACGTCAGGCAGGTCGACCGCGGGAGAAAAAGGCGCGGCGTTGATCCGCCGAAGTCAGGGACGGCATGGGCATTGGCCTGAAAGACAAAGGGGTCGCATCAGCGACCCCTTTTCATCGTGCCCGGAGCGTCGTGCTACAGGGTGATCAGTTCATATTCTGCGGTGCCGAGGCCGATGGCTTCGGCGTGCTGAATCTGGCTGCGCCAGTCCGTGGTGGGGTGAATGCTGGTGAAGTGGTCATGATCTCCGTGACTGCACTGGCCGAGCACGCTGGAAGCGATGACGGGCGCGGCGTTGACGGCATCGATGCAGGCCTTGTCCAGCGCCACGGGATCGAAGCTGGCGAACATGCCGATGTCCGGCACCACGGCGGCGTCGTTTTCGCCGTGGCAGTCGCAGCAGGGCGACACCTGATTGACGATGCTGATGTGGAAGCAGGGGCGCCCCTGAACCACGGCCTTGGTGTATTCGGCCATGCGGCGGTTGAGAATGCCGCTGTCGGCGTCGGTCTTGCTGGAAATGGCGTCGAAGTTGCAGGTGGCTATGCAGCGGCCGCAGCCCACGCACAGGTCATGATTGATGGTGGCCTTGTGGTCTTCACCGTAGGAAATGGCCGACTGCGCGCAGAAGCGGGAGCAGGTGCGGCAGCCGCGGCATTTTTCATGGTCGATCGTGGGCTTGCCGAGGCAGTGCATGGCCATTTTTCCGGCACGGCTGCCGCAGCCCATGCCGATGTTCTTGATGGTGCCGCCGAAGCCCGTCATTTCGTGACCCTTGAAGTGCGTGAGGGAAATGAAAATGTCGGCGTCCATGATGGCGCGTCCGATGCGGGCGCTCGTGAACTCCGTGCAGCCTTCCAGCGGCACTTCCACGTCGTCGGTTCCCTTGAGGCCGTCGGCGATGATGATCTGGCAGCCGGTGCTGAGCGGCGAGAAGCCGTTTTCATACGCGGCGTCGAGATGTTCAAGCGCGTGCTTGCGGCGACCGACATAGAGGGTGTTGCAGTCGGTGAGGAAGGGGCGGCCGCCGAGAGCCTTCACACGTTCGGCCACGGCGCGGGCAAAGTTGGGACGGAGAAAGGAGAGGTTCCCGGGTTCGCCGAAGTGCATCTTGATGGCCACGAACTTGTTTTCAAAGTCGATGCTTTCGATGCCGGCGGCGCGGATGAGCTTGTCGAGCTTGTCGAGCAGGCTGACGCCCACTTTGCAGCGCATGTCGGTGAAGTAAACTTTGGATGCTGCCATGGAAAATCCTCCTGGTGCGGGTATGTGCGGTAAGAAGTTATGCGGATGTTCTGTCGAAAAAGCCGGACAGCGTTTCCTGAGCTGAAAGGACCGGGCTGGGAAGGCCGGGCATGGCCTCATGGGCGTTTTTGACGAGTTCGGTTCCCAGTTCTGCGGGCATGAGAGCCGTGTCGGATGAGAGCATGTGCACCTCAAGCCTGTTCTTCGCCACGAGACGCAGGCGGAAATCCGCCTGAGGCAGGCCGTGCCGGACGAGGGTCTGCCGTATGGCGTTCTCTCCTGAGGCAATGGCGCTCAGAAGCTCCCTTGTGGGGCGCTCGCCATAGGGGAGACGGGTGAGAAGGCAGGGACGCGGTTTCTGCCAGGCAAGCTCCATGCCCGTTTTCCCGGCAAGGTCGTGGACGTCCTTTTTGGTCAGCCCGGCAAGCGCGAGCGGAGACGTGACGCCGAGTTCACGCACGGCGCGAAGTCCCGGACGATACGCGAGCAGGTCCGAAGCGTTGGTGCCGTCGCAAAGAGGCAGGGAGCTTTCCTGCATGAGCCTTGAAAACATGGTCTTCTTGCACTCGTAGCAGCGGTCTCTTGCTCCGCAGGCCACGGAGGGAAGATTCAGCGGATCGACGGGGATCTCCCGGTACGAAAGCGCGTGCTTTTCTGCCCAGGTGCGGGCGAACTCATGTTCTTCCGGCGGGACGTGAGGACCCGTCACGTGCAGCAGCAGGGGAGAGAAACCCGCAAGAGTCGCGGCATGGGCGAGAAAACGGCTGTCGAGGCCGCCGGAGTAGGCAAGGGCGAACCGGCCGTTTTCCGCCACGTCCGAGAGAATGCCCTGCAACCTGGAAAGCGTCTTGTCTTTCATGATGGCGTCGGAAAGCACGTTCATGCCTCTTCCGGGCTGCCGCAGGCGAAAATGGCGCCGTTGGGCGCGTTTTCAAACACGCGGCTGCCGTAGATGATGGACTTCTTTTCCACTCTCATGGCAGGCCAGGGACCGAACTTTGCGCCGAGGGCCTTCACGAGCGCCATGCCCGTGGGGGTGACCGTTTCTCCTTCTCCGGGGAAGGGGCGCACGGGAACGTCCGCCATGAGTTCCAGCACGGCGGGCGCAGGCACGGGAAGAATGCCGTGAGCGCAGTGAACGAAGCCGTCGGCCACGGGCAGAGGGCTCACCACGAAAAGCGAGGGGGAGAGTCGGTGGAACAGCTCGCAGCTCAGACAGATGTCGAGAATGCTGTCCAGCGCGCCGACTTCGTGAAAGTGAACCTCTTCAGGAGGGCGTCCGTGCACGGCCGCTTCCGCCGAAGCCAGCAGAGTGAAGGCGCGGGAGGAGAGCTCCTTGCCGCCTTCGCTCATGCCGCTGGAGGCGATGAGCGCAAGAATGTCGGCAAGCGTGCGGTGCTCATGCTGGTGGGGCAGGGTGACTTCGGCGTGCCAGCCGCCTATGTGGTTCACTTCCTTGCGCACGAGCTGAACGCTGCCCGCAAGTTCGGGCATGATGGAAGATAGATCCGCCTCCATCTGCTGCGGCGTCGTGCCGGTCATGCAGAGAAGGCCGGCAAGAAAAATGTCGCCGGAAAGCCCGGAATGGGCTCGTATGGTCAGCACCGGTCCGGAAGCGCTTTCCCGTTCGTGAGAATGGTGTTCGTGGGAGTGATGATGTTCGTGATGTTCGCTGCTCATAAGTTGTTTACCACGCGCGCCGCGGCGCAGGCTGCGCCGTAGCCGTTGTCGATATTCATGACCGCAATGCCGGGGGCGCAGCTCGAGAGCATGCTGGAGAGCGCCGCATTCCCGCCTTTTGCCACGCCGTAGCCCACGGAGGTGGGCACGCCGAACACGGGCAGAGGCGTGAGTCCGCCCATGACGCTGGCCAGCGCCGCATCCAGTCCGGCCACGACGATGACGGCCTGAAAACGGTTGATTTCATCCAGTCGCTCCGCAATGCGCCACAGCCCCGCCACGCCGCAGTCTTCAAACACGGCGTGATCTATGCCGAGATACTGCAGCGTCCGGGCCGCTTCCCAGGCGACGGAGCCGTCGGAAGTTCCGGCGGACACGATGGCCACCCTGCCGTTGCTCCGGGCCGGCAGGGTGTCGCCGAAGGCTGTGCGGGACAGCGGATGATAGTCGTACTGCTCCTGCACTTCCGACGGCATCTGCCCGAACACTTCCGGGGCGAGCCTCGTGAACAGTATGGGACGCCCCGACCCTCTGCCGAAGGATTCCAGAAGTTCCCGGATTGCGGCGACGGGCTTTCCCTCGCAGAAGACCGCTTCGGGCAGACCGATGCGGGAGGCGCGGGCGTGATCGAAAAGAATGCCGTGATTCATGATGGTTCCTCTTGCAAGGGAAATAGCGTTCCCGGAGCTTTTTCGCAAGTTGCCATGGACAGGGACATGGCCATGACACGAAATGTAGAGCCCGGACCAGAAGAAAGAAAGATACTATTCTTTCGATTTCTTGCCTGATTCTGCCGAAGGGTTCCGGCATTGTCATGAAACGGCGGAGATGTCAACAGCGCGGCGGGGACGGGGTGCGGGAGAAGACGGACGAGTACGGCAGAATCGGGCAAAAAGCTGAGAGGATCGTATCTGTTTTTTTCGAGCGTACCTTTGTAGCATACGATAATGAGCGGGCAGGGAACCCGCCGTATTCATGCGTTGACCAGGAGGTACTCATGGGCATATCTCGACGGACTTTTCTCAGGGCCGGGGCAGTTGTGGCAGGCACGCTCGCGGCGGGCGCAGCGCTGCCCGGTCGCGGCAGGGCTGCGGAAGCGAAGGCCAGGGTGTACGCCACGAAGTCTCTGGACAGCGAGTCTCTGCGGAAAATGTATGCGCTCGTGTGCGGCGGCATAACGGGCAGGGTGGCCATCAAGCTCCATACCGGCGAGCCGAACGGGCCGAACATTCTTCCCCGCGAATGGGTGCGGGACCTTCAGGCCTCCATTCCGAAGAGCGCCATCGTGGAATGCAACGTTCTTTATCCGAGCCCGCGCCAGACGACGGAAGGACACAGGGAGGTCATCAGGCAGAACGGCTGGACTTTCTGCCCCGTGGACATCATGGACGAAGAGGGCGATGTTTCCCTGCCGGTGAAGAACGGCCGGTGGATCAAGGAACTTGCCGTGGGCTCGCATCTTCTCAACTATGATTCCATGCTGGTGCTCACGCATTTCAAGGGACATACGCTCGGCGGCTTCGGCGGATCGCTCAAGAACATTTCCATAGGCTGTGCCTCGGGAAAGGTCGGCAAGCAGCAGCTGCACAGAGTGACGCCCGAGGGCGGATGGCCGGGCGGAGCCCCCTTCATGGAACGCATGGTGGAGGGAGGCCGGGCCGTTGTGGATCATTTCAACGGGCATATGGCCTATGTCAACGTGCTGCGCAACATGTCGGTGAGCTGCGACTGCGAAGGGGTGGCGGCCGAGCCCGTGCGTCTGCCCGATCTCGGCATTCTTGCCTCCACGGACATTCAGGCGGTGGACAGAGCTTCGGTGGACATGATTTATGCGCTTCCTGAAAACGTGCGTGCGCCCATGGTGGAGCGCATAGAAAGCCGCGAAGGGCTGCGGCAGCTTTCCTATATGAAGGAAACGGGGCTCGGCAGCAGCGAATACGAGCTGATCTGGGTGTAGGTTTGCCGCACGCCGTGAGAAAGCGGCGCAACGAAATGTTTTCTTTTCAGGAGAGGGGCGCCGGCGTAAAAGCGGATCAGCTTTTACGCCGGCGCTGTTCTCTTTTGCAGGAGCGAACTTTGCTGACGAGGCGGTAAAGGCGTCAATGCCTTGCCGCCGTTTTTTCTTTTTGCCGGGCCCGGTATCTTTCCCCACTTTTTGTTTTTGTCATGTCGGCAGGTTTTGCCGCAAAAATCGTATTCCTAATGGCCGCAAAGCCTTGCGCGGGCGTTGCTGAGCGAGGTTTTGCTTCACATTTTTTTACAACATTGCGCGTTGCCTTCGGGGAATTGTTTACGCTACGATGGTATTATGGAGAGTGGGGAATGCCGGTGCGAGGCTTTCGGAGCCGGACGGTAGCCCGGCGTTCTTACGAGGTATTTCAACGGGACGTTGCCATGAGCGAAGAGAAGAACGGCAGACTGCTTCTGATAGATGACGACGAGGAGTTCTGTCTCCTGGTCAAGGACTACATGGAACTTCAGAACATAGCGCTCGATTACCGCATGAGCGGGGAGGAAGGTCTTGCCGCTCTCGGCAGAAAAGGCTACGATCTGGTGCTTCTGGACATGATGCTTCCCGACGTGCCCGGAGTGGAGGTCCTGCGCCGCATCCGCGTGAAGAGCGGTGTTCCGGTCATCATCTTTTCCGCGCACAACGACGAAACGGACCGCATAGTCACGCTTGAGCTTGGAGCCGACGACTATGTGCCCAAGTCTTTTTCCTCCCGGGAGCTGCTTGCCCGCGTGCGCGCCGTTCTGCGGCGCAGTGCCGCTTCCGACGACGGGCGTGAGGAAGTTTTGCGCGTTCACGGCATAGAGCTCAATCCCCGGACGCTTCAGGCTTCGTTCCGGGGACGCCCCATGGAACTGACGTATGTGGAATTTCAGATTCTTCAGGCCATGATGAAGGAGCCGGGCCGCATTTTTTCCCGGGAAACGCTGCTCAATCTTTTTGCCGACAAGGAATGGAACAAGTTCGACCGCAGCGTGGACGTGCACATTTCCACGTTGCGCAAGAAACTGGCCGATGCCACGGGCACAAACACGCATATCCGTACCGTGCGCAGCATGGGGTATGCCTTCATTCGCCAGGACGATGAGGCATGAACGTGCTCAGGTGCAATCTGTATGTCAAGATCACGTTGTGGATGCTGCTCAATCTTGTGCTTCTGGCCGTTCTGGGGTGCGGGTTCAGCCTTTATCTCATGGCGGGCAGAGGGCAGGACGGCATATTGCCCGCGTCCCTGTTCAGCACCAGGGCTGACAGCGCACTGCGCGTCATAAGTGCCAATCTTCAGTATCATTCCGTGCTGGAGTGGGAGGAACTTCTCGAACCTCACGCCAGAAGGCTGCCTGTGCATGTGCATCTTCAGTCTCTGGATACGGAGTCCATACGGGATACGGCCATTCCCGAGCGGATGGTCGAACAGGCCAAAAAGCTTCCCCGCGCCATTTATTCCTTCTGTCCGTCCCCCGAAGTCATGTTCTGGGATCCCATGGGAAGCACCATGTTCGCGGGAAAGAACAGCAACGTGGAATACGGACTTCCGCCCGTGCCGCCCGCGCTTTTTCGGCATACGGATTCTCCTTCCCGCTACTGGCTTGGAAGAGTCATGTACATTCCCGACGGCAACAGGCAGATTCATACCGTGCTTGTGGTTTTGGAATCCGACACTGTGGACGGGCACGGCCTTTTTTTTGATTTCGACGCCCTGTGCCTTCTGGTTCTGGCGATTTTAGGAGTATCCTTTCTCTGGTGGCTTCCTTTCGTCCGTCACCTTTCCCGCCCTTTGCGTCGCATGGCAGAGTATGCGGAGGAGGTGGAGTTCGACAAGTTTTCCTGCGTGGACAGGCCGTTTTTAAGCGACAGGGATTTTTCCGGAGCGCGAAAGGATGAAATCGGCCGGGTGGGCTACGCGCTTGTTTCCATGACTCAGCGCATGAACCGCATGCTCACGGGGCAGAGGCAGTTCATACGCTATGTTGCCCACGAGCTGAACACGCCGCTGGCCAAGGCGCAGATGGGGCTGGGCGTGCTGGAGTGCAAGCTTTCCGGCGACGAGCGCGTCCGCGTGCAGCAGGTGCTCAGGCACATCAAGCGGCTTTCCGTTCTGACCGAAGAAGTGCTTTCCTACCTTCAGGCCAAGGCGGCCATGAACACGCCGAAGGACGTGGTGGTGGACTTGTGCTCTTTTCTTTCCTCCACCGTTCAGGGCGAGGCTCCGGAAGATGACGTGCACGTGGAAGTTGAGCCGGGGCTGAGCCTGGTGACCGACAGAGACTACCTTCAGCGCATGGTCAGCAACGTGCTGAGAAACGCTCAGCACTATGCCGGAGACTGCGGACCCATTGTCATTCGTGCGGAAAAAAAGGATGCGGAAATTGTGATATCCGTCATGGACAGCGGCCCTGGCGTGCCCGAAGAAGATCTGCCTTCCCTCTGTGAGCCGTTTTTTCGGGGCCGCGCCGCGGTTACGCATCCCGGAGGAACGGGGCTGGGACTTTCCATTGTAAAATACTGCATTGAGGCCTGCGGGGGCAGAATGGAGTACGAAAACCGGCGTCCCCGAGGCTTTGCCGTCCGTTTGTGGTTTCCCGTCAAGAAAAAAGGGCACGGCCTCTGGGAAGACGGCGCGGAAATGTAAAGAGAACTTTACAATAGTTTTAGTTTCCTTATCACACCTGATTCCGTTTTCGTGTATTCTTTTTCACAAATGAGAGGTTCTCCTTGGGGAGCCTCAACGGAACATTCTAACAGGAGAAGTGGTATGTTGAAACTTTCCCGGATCGTCGCACTGGGAACTGTTCTGCTTCTTGGGGCTTTTTCGGCTCAGGCCATGGAAAAGCCGCAGGAGTGGGAACTCGTCAATCCTTCCGGCGTCATCAAGCTCGCCCAGGTGGAACCCGCCAAGCGCATCACCTCGCTTGACGGCAAGACGGTAGCCCTGCGCTGGAACAGCAAGCACAACGGCGATGTCGTTCTGGATCGCATTGCGGAGCTCATGGCTCAGAAATATCCCAACACAAAAGTCATCAAGACGTATAAGACCGACCCCAGCCTGAACGGCATTTCCGGCTCTGCCTCCGAATCGGAGCGTGTGGCCAAGGCTGTGGCCTCCGTTAAGCCCGATCTCGTCATTGCCTCCCAGGGTGACTGAGGCAGTTGTACCTCATGGCTGGTAGTTGACCAGTGCAATCTTGAAAAGCTCGGCATCCCCACGGTGACCATTGTTACCGATCAGTTCGTTACCCTCGCCCGCGGCACGCAGAAAAGCCAGGGGCTGACAGATCTTTGTTTCGTGGAGGTTCCCCATCCTCTTGGCATGATTCCCAAGGAGGAAGTTCATGCCAAAGTGGATGCGGCATTTGACGACATTATCAAGGCGGCTACGCAGTGGCAGCCCACCAAGGAAAACGCTGCCGCTCAGGCAAAACCTTATCCGGCCCGCACATTCAAGTTCACCGGTTCCTATGCCGATGTGAACAAGATGTTCGCCCAGCGCAAGTGGTCCCTTTCGCTTCCCATTGTGCCGCCCACGGTGGACAAGGTGGCCGAAATGCTCAAGGGAACCAAGCGTGATCCTTCAGAAGTGGTGTGGGTCGTTCCTCCCCGCAACGGAATGCTCACCGTGGAGCTTGTGGCCACGCTCGGCGTTATGGCCGGAGCCAGGCCGGAACACATGCCCTTGCTGCTCGCCACGGTAGAGGCCATGAAGCAGCCGGAAGCAGCGTGGCGAGGCACTTCCACCACCACTGCAGCCACGTGTCCGCTCATCATCATCAGCGGTCCCATCATCAAGAAGCTCAAGCTGAACGAAGGAACAGGCACGGCCGGAGGTGAGAATCCGGCTACCAACGCTCTTGGATACTTCGTCAATCTTGTCGGCGACGTCGTCGGTGGTTCTGTTCCTCCCAATCTTGATAAGAGCACGCACGGCTCCTCGTTTGATCTCATCGCCAACGTGGTCTGTGAGAATTTCGAAGGGACGCCGTGGAAGCAGTCCTTTGCTGAAGAACAGGGATTTTCCCGTAACGACAGCATCGTGACCATTTCCACGTCCTATCTACCGAATGCCAATATCGACCACGACAGCGTGACCAGCCAGGAACTTTTGAACACCTTCAGCGCTGGCATCGCCGGTACGGCTTCGGGCATAGGCAGCTGTCTCACCGTGCACGTTCGTGACGCCAAAAGCCCGTACGACAGAGCGCTCAGTCAGTGGAACAATTCGGTGACGTATGCGGTGCTTGTCGTCTGTCCTGAACATGCTCAGACTCTTATCCGCGACATGAAGAGCAAGGAAGCCATCAAGGAATATCTCGTCAAGAACATCGCTCTGCCGTACAAGTTCTACACCAAGGGCATCTGTATGCCTCCTGAGGCGTTCGGCCACTACAACGACGATACGCTTATTCCCAGATTCACGCAGCCTGAATCCATCAAGCTCGTCGTCTCTGGTGGCCCGGGCAAGCAGTCTCAGTTCTGGGTTCCTTTCCCCCAGGTATGGAAGCCCGTTTCCGTGAAGATTGCTGAGTAACCTCCTTCTGCAGCGGGGAATTTTCTGTGGAAAATTCCCCGCTGCCCGCAGAGATGTTGGAAAAGTGCGTTTCGTACCTATTCACGCAAGACATGAAAGAAAAAATAATATGTTCCTGGGAGGATCCATGACTACTTCCCGCAGAGATTTTTTGAAGAGTGCGGCCGTTGCCGGTACCGTCGTTGCCGTAGGTTCTCTCATCCATGAAAACGCCGAGGCCGTTTTGCCTTCCGTGGACAAGGACCTGAACGGCATTATTGAAATGCATGTCCATGCAGCGCCGGATGTCCGCAATCGCTCCATTGATCAGCTCAATCTGGCGCGCCAGTTCAGACAGAACGGATATAGAGCGGTCATGTTTAAATGTCATGACTTCTGCACCGCGGACAATGCGTATCTGCTGAGCGACATGGTACCGGGACTCGACGTCTTTGGCGGTATTGCCCTTAATCTCAATTACGGTCCGAAAGTCAATGTGCAGGCGGCAAAAATGGCCACGCAGCTTACCGGGGGCCGTTGCCGCTGCATATGGATGCCCACCTACCAGTCGGCCTATGACATGAAGAGAGCGGGAAAGACCGGCGTTCCGATCCTGGATGGGGCGGGCAAGGTCCTGCCCGAGGTCGTCAAGGTAATGGAGCTGTGTCGTGATGAGGATATTATTTTTGCCACCGGGCATTCCTCTCCAGAGGAGTGCGTGACTCTTTCCGCCAAGGCGAAAGAAGTGGGCGTGAAAAAGTTTGTGGTCACGCACTGCACGCAGACGTTCTGGTTCCTTACCAAGGATCAGGCCATGAAGTGTCTGGAAAACGGCGCCTATCTGGAACATTCCATTCTACCCTATTATAACGGCGAACACTGTCTTGTGCCTGCCTATCAGAAGGCCCGTCAGACCAAATTGGAAGAGATTGTCGAATACATCAAGCTGGATCCTTCCCACCAGTTCATTTCTTCCGATCTTGGAATGTCCAAGATGCCGAATCCCGTAGATGGAATGCTGGATTGCCTGCGCGGGCTTCGCAAGGCGGGGCTTGCCGACAATGAGCTTGACATTGCCACGCGCAAGGTGCCTGCGTATCTGCTGGGGCTGAAGTAAAAAAGGCCCGGACGTATTGGTTGTCAGATAATGAACCGTATTTCCGGGGCAAGTAAAGAATGGGGAAAAGGACCTGTCTTTTTCCCCACGCTTTGTTTTCTGCAGGACATACGGAAATGCCGGTACTGGGGCAATCTCTGGAAGAAGCGGGGTCTTTGAAACGTTT
>NZ_CAJJIC010000057.1 GCF_905187505.1 uncultured Mailhella sp. | reverse complement strand
AGGATTGCATTTGCAATCCTTCCGCGCGCGGCGTATAGCCAAGTTGAAAACAGCGCTGCATTGCGCGAAAAAAACGGCTTTCGCCCGGAAGGACATCTATGACGGAACCCTCATCCGAGCAGAAGAACTCCGAGTCTCTGCCATCCATTCCCGAAAATGGCTGCATCACGTTCATAGGCATGGCGGGTGCAGGCAAAACCACGGTGGGCCGCCTTGTGGCCCGATTGCTGGGCTGGGCCTTCGTGGATTCAGATCATGTCATCGAGGCCGTTTTTGCCGCGCCCCTGCAGCGCGTGGCCGACGCCATGAGCAAGGATGAGTTCATCGACGTCGAGGCCGAAATCGTCGGCGCCCTGCGTCTGTGCCGGACGGTGATCGCCACCGGAGGCAGCGTCGTGTACCGGCCTTCCACCATGGAGCATCTGGCCTCGCTCGGGCCCGTCGTCTATCTCGATGTGCCCATGAAGGTCGTACTTGAGCGCATTGCCCGCAATCCCGACAGGGGACTGGCCATCGCTCCCGGGCAGACCATCGAGGAGCTTTTCCGCGAACGCGAGACGCTGTACCGGCGTTATGCCACGCTGAGCGTGGAAGCGTTCGGCGTCACGCCGGCGGAAAGCGCTCGTCGCGCCCTGGAAAAGCTCGCCCGCCTGTACGCTTAAATCATTCTTGACGCCTTCGTACCCTCAAGGGTACTCTGAACCGTTGTCTGTGCCGCTTGTTTCGGCATGTTGCTTATGCTAATTTTTCCTTATTAAGGAGTTTAATTATGCTTCGTCGCACTGTCATTGCGCTGGTTGTGGCCTTTTTCTGCTCCGCCGTGGTTCTGCCGTCCCAGGCTCAGGCCGCCGGCAAGATAGGCGTGGCCAACCCCCTGCGTCTTTCCGCCCAGAGCGATCCCGGCAAAGAGGCTGAAAAGCAGCTGACTTCCATGTTCGGCAAGGAACGCCAGCAGCTTGAAAAGCAGAATGAAGACCTCAGCAAGCAGGCTGAGGATCTGCGCAAGCAGGCTGCCGCCCTTTCGGAAAAGGCCCGCAACGAACGCGCGCAGAAGATCCAGAAGCAGGCTCAGGAGCTGGAAACCAAGGGTACCGCCTACACACAGCGTCTTTCCCGCGTGCAGCAGGCCATCAATTCTCAGATGAACGACGTCATGCGCACGGCTTGCGAGAACTACGCGAAGAAGAACGGCTATGACATGATCATCGACGCGTCCGTGGTCATGTTCTACGTTCAGGCCAACGACGTGACGAGCGGCCTGATTGAAGAAGTCAACAAGGTGTGGAAGTCCAAAGGCGGCAAGTTCAATCTCAGCTCCGTGAAGTAACAAAGGAGCAAGGAATGCCCAATCCTTCGTTCAAGCTTTCCGAAATTGCGGACAAGCTCGGTGTGAAACTCTCTTTGAAGGATCCTGAAGACGACATCGTCATCACCGGGATCAACACGCTGGAAGAAGCCGGTCCTACGGAACTGAGCTTTCTTGCCAACCCCAAGTACGTTTCACAGCTGTCCACCACCAGAGCCGGGGCCGTCATCGTGCGGCCCGAACACGAGAACGACGTTGCCCGTGCGCTCGTGACGGACAATCCCTATCCCATGTTCGCGCAGGCGCTGACGCTTTTTGTCAAGCCGCAGGGCAGCTTTACGGGCATAAGCCACATGGCCTGCATTCATCCCGAGGCCGAGCTTGGCGAGGATTGCACCGTTTATCCCTTCTGCTATATCGGCCCTCGCACGAAAATCGGCAGGGGCAGCGTCATTTTCCCGGGCTGCTACATCGGAGAGGATTGTGAGCTCGGGGAAAACTGCATTCTGTACCCCCGTGTCGTGCTCATGGCTGGAACGAAGCTCGGAGAAGCCTGCGTGCTTCAGCCCGGTGCCGTCATCGGCGGCGAGGGCTTCGGCTTCGTTCGGACGGCGGAAGGCATCAGAAAGGTTCCGCAGATCGGCCACGTGGAACTCGGCAACCATGTGGAAATCGGGGCGAACGCCACGGTGGACCGTGCTGCTCTGAGCTCCACGCTGGTCGGCGACGGAACGTGCATCGACAATCTGGTCATGGTGGGCCACAACGTGCACATCGGCAAGGACTGCCTCATCGTTTCTCAGGTGGGCATTTCCGGTTCCACGCACGTGGGCGACAACGTGACCATGGCCGGGCAGGCCGGCATTTCCGGACATCTGCACATCGGCAGCAATTCCACCATCGGACCGCAGGCCGGCGTTGCCAAGGACATTTCCGAAGGGCAGGTCGTCGGCGGTTCGCCCACCATGGACTATAATACCTATCTGCGCAACGCCACGCTCATGCCCAAGCTCCCCGAGCTGTTCAAGCGCGTGGCCAGGCTGGAAAAGGAAATGGGCCACAAGCCCATGGCCAGCGACAAGACCGACCGCTCTCTTGTGGCCATGTGGAATCGCTGGATGTCCATGATGCATCATCGTTGATCCGGCTCCGGCGGCGCGTTGCCGCCGCCGGTATGAGCCCGCTGCTTCGTACGTATCTCGCGGGGCCGTGCGGCTTGCGCCGTCACTATAAACCGTTAAAAGGCAATAACACCATGAGCGAGTCCATTTCCCTCGGCATCAAGGAGATCCTGAGCATTCTGCCCCATCGCTATCCCTTCCTTCTGGTGGATCGCGTGGACGAGCTGGTGCCCGGCGATCACATCCGCGCGTATAAGAATCTCACGTTCAACGAACCCTTCTTCCAGGGGCATTTCCCCGGCGTTCCGGTCATGCCCGGCGTGCTCATGATCGAAGCCATGGCGCAGACGGGCGTCATTCTCGTGGCGCACAGCTTCCCCGAATTCAAGGAGCATCCCGATCAGATCTATCTTTTCACCGGCATAGAAAAGGCGCGCTTCCGCTCGCCCGTCCGCCCCGGCGACAAGCTGGTCATGGAATGCACCAATCTGACGCACAGAATGCAGCTCTGGAAGATGGATACCAAGGCGTATGTGGACGGCAACGTGGTTGCCGAAGCCAGACTTACCGCATCCGTCCTTCCCAGGGAGTCGTTCTGACATGGCAGCACCTCAGATCCATCCGACAGCGTTTGTCTCTCCTTCGGCTCAGATAGGCGATGACGTCATCATCGGCCCCTGCGCCGTCATTGAAGATGACGTGGTCATCGGCGCGAGAACCCGCATCGACGCCTTTGCCTCCATCAAGCGTTACACCACCATGGGGGAAGACAACCATGTCTACTCCTATGCCGCCGTGGGCGGGGAACCGCAGGATCTGAAATTCCACGGCGAAAAAAGTCAGCTCGTCATCGGCAACAGAAACAACATCCGCGAGTTCACCACGCTGCACCGCGGCACGGAGTCGGGCGGAGGCATCACCCGCGTGGGCGACAACAATCTGCTCATGGCCTATGTGCACGTGGCGCATGACTGCACGGTGATGAACAACGTGGTCATGTCCAACAACGCCACGCTGGCCGGGCACTGCTTTGTGGACGACAACGCCATCATCGGCGGACTTTCCGCCGTGCATCAGTTCGTTCGTGTGGGCACGCACGCCTTTGTGGGCGGCATGTCCGGGCTTGCGCAGGATCTTCCTCCGTGGATGCTGGCCGTGGGCAACCGGGCCACCATTCAGTCTCCCAACATCGTGGGTCTGCGTCGTGCCAAGGCTTCCATGGAGCTGCTTTCGGCGTTCAAGCAGGCCTACCGCATGACGTGGTATTCCGGCATTCCGCGCCCCGATGCGCTCATGCAGCTCGAGGCCGAATACGGTCATCTGCCGGAAATCATGGGCTTCATCCAGTTCGTGCGGGAAAGCAAGCGGGGCATTCTTCCCGGAGACGATCGCAAGAAGATCATGGATCTTGCCTGATTGCGGCGAGCCTTGCGAAGGCGCGCAGGTAAAAGCGTTTTCTGACGGTTACAAGAGAAGAGGGTCGTGTTCCTTGACGGCCCTCTTTTTTATTCTTCTGCCAAAAGAGAGCGGCATCGGCGACGGACAGACGTTCGCGACGGTTCCGGATCCGGCGCGGTCGGCGCACGGAAGGCCGCAGGAAGCCCCGGAGCATTCTTCGGCACGGATCTTTGTGAACGCGTCGAAGGGCGGAAGAGCGTGCCGGTCAGCGTCCGGCCTGCCGTGTTCCTGTTTTTCGGGACACGGAAGGATAGCGGCGTTCACATCCGCCGCGTGCTGCGCGGAAAGTACCGGGGCATACGTTTCCGGGCTTCGGGAAAGACGTTGCGGCGAAGTGGCCGCATCAGAGTGAAAGGAGAGCATCGTGAAGAACTTTGTGTTCAATACGCCGACCAGAGTCGTGTTCGGCAGAGGCGTGGAAACGGAAACCGGCAGGCTTGTCAGAGAATGCGGCGGGCGCAGGGCGCTGCTGCATTACGGAGGGGGCAGCGCGGAACGCTCGGGGCTTCTTTCCCTCATAAGGGATTCCTTGCGGAAGAAAGGCGTGGACTTCGTGGAGCTCGGCGGCGTGGTGCCGAATCCTCGTCTTTCAAAAATTCATGAAGGCATCGAGCTCGGCAGAAAGGAAGGCGTGGACTTCGTGCTGGCCGTAGGCGGCGGAAGCGTCATCGACTCCGCCAAGGCCATAGGTTACGGACTTGCCAACGAAGGCGAGGTCTGGGACTTCTTCGACAAGAAGCGCAAGGCCACGGCCTGTGCTCCCGTGGGCGCAGTGCTCACCATTGCCGCCGCGGGCAGCGAGATGAGCGCTTCCTGCGTGATCACCCGTGAGGAGGGCTGGATAAAGCGGGGCTACAGCAGCGAGCTTTCCCGCCCGAAATTTGCCGTGATGAATCCCGAACTCACGCTGACGCTGCCTGCATGGCAGACGGCCTCGGGCTGCGTGGACATTCTCATGCATACCATGGAACGGTATTTTTATCATGAGGGGGGCATGGAGCTTACCGACGGCATTGCCGAGGCGCTGCTCAGAACCGTGATGAAGAATGCGCTCCTTCTTCGGGACGATCCGTCCTGCTACGAGGCTCGCGCTGAAGTCATGTGGGCGGCCGCGCTGTCGCACAACGGGCTCACCGGCTGCGGCACGGACGGCGGCGACTGGGCCTCCCACAAGATCGAGCATGAGCTGAGCGGGCTTTTCGACGTTTCCCACGGCGCAGGACTTGCCGCCGTATGGGGCAGCTGGGCCAGATACGTGTATCGGGCCGATGCTGCGCGCTTTGCCCGCTTTGCGCACAAGGTCATGGGCGTGAGCGGCGCGGGCACGCATGAGGAAATGGCGGAAAAGGGCATTGAAGCCATGGAAAATTTCTTTCGGGCCATTCACATGCCTACGTCGCTTTCCGAGCTCGGCGTTGCGCCTACGGAAGAGCAGATGCGCGAGATGGCGGAAAAGTGCTGGCGCGGCATAGGCGGCCCCGTGGGCGTGGTTCGTCCGCTCGGGGTGGAAGATCTCGTGAACATTTATCACATGGCCCGCTAGAGCTCTTGATTCCGGCCTTCGGTGCGATTCGGCAACGCTGAACGAACCGGGAGCTTTCCGGCAAACGTCCCGGCCGCAGAAGGCGGTGCGTCGGAACGATGCGGAAAGCGCCGGCCGCACCGCCGGCACGGGATGCAGGAAGCGAAGATCGCGGCGGATGTTTTCGACGTCGCGGGCCGGGCGCTCTTCGGCGTTCCGGAAGAGGGGGACCGAAGGAAAAGGGGGTAAGGATGGCAGCGTCACAACGTGCGGGCGCTCCCCATGTCGTGCTGATGAAGGGCTCCACGGTAGGCAGGCTCAACGCGCCGTGGAAAAAGGTGCTGCATCTTGCGGAGCGGAAAGCCATCCGCAAGGGGCAGAGCATGGACATACGCACGGGGCTTTCCCGGCATGACGGCAGGCCGTGCTTCTACTACGTCGTTTCCGGCAGGATACGTCTGTCGTATGTGAGCCGCAGCGGGGAGGAACGCACCATTCTGTATGCCGGGCCGGAAACGCTCATGAACGTTCCTTCCGTCATCGTGGGAGACGAGGACAATACGCTGGTCACCTGCACGCAGGATGCCGTGGTCGCACTGTTCGATGCCGCGCTTCTGTCGGACGAGAGCTTTGCCGCCGCTCATCCTGATCTGATGATCAATCTCGTTCATTCCCTGTGCGTGCACATGGTCATCCACTCCCAGCGGCTGGCCGAGACTTCGCTCACCAATTCCGTGGCGCAGGTCTGCCGCATCATCGGCGAGCTCTCCGAGAGAAACGGAGGTCGCGCAGTGTTCGCTCCGGGCATGACCCAGCAGGAGCTGGCGCTTCTTCTGGGAATGCATCGCACGACGCTGACGCGCATCTTGTGCCGCTTGCGCACAATGGGGGTGGTAGGTCGGTTCACCAGACGGGAGCTGGAGATTCTTGACCCTCGGCAATTGAGAGAACTTGCGGAAATATCGTGAATAAAATTTTTCAGCGACGTCCGGGGGCTCTTCCTGTTTCGGGAGAGCCCCCCGTTTTTTTAAGAGGGCGGATGGTCGTCGTTCCTCGAAGTTTTCGGAAGAGAAGCGGAAGAGAGGCGGCCTTTTTCTCATGCAAAGTGAAAAAAAGTGCAAAAATGATGCAAATGCACTACTCCGTTCCGGCATGACCCTTCATAACAGAGTCAAAGCAGAAAAGCTGAAAGGAGGTTTTTCATGCACGATTCTGGAGAGATGGCGGTCATCACGCACGAGACTGATGTTCTTGTGCTCGGTGCGGGCGCGTCCGGTTGCGGCGCGGCGCTTGCGGCGAGCGGCAAGGGCGTTCGTGTGCTCCTCGCGGACAAGGGCAAGCTGGAAAGCTGCGGTTCGCTCGGAGGCGGCAACGACCATTTTATGGCGGTGCTGAATACCGGAGCCCCCGGTGACGACGAAGCCACGGCCATAGATTTTTACTGCACGCCCATGACGGGCTACACTCCGGCTCAGGTGAAGCAGTGGCTCGCCGTCATGCCCCGCATGATAGAGATGCTCAAGTCTCTGGGCATTGAATTTCTGTATAATCCCGACGGAAGCTTCTACCGCACCACCGGATTCGGTCAGCCCGGCAGCTGGTGGACCCACATCAACAACGGCAAGTACATCAAGCGCAGACTCGGCGGACTCATCCGTTCCAAGGGCGTGGACACCCTTGAGTATTTTCAGTGCACCAGGCTTCTTGTGCGTGACGGACGCGTGGTCGGAGCGGCGGGCTTTCATGTGCTCGACGGTACCTTTCATGTGATTCATACCCGCTCCGTGGTGCTGGCGCTCGGCCGCCTTGCCGGACGGGTCACGGTGAACTCTTCCCTCAATCCGTTCAACATCGCCTTTTCTCCCTTCATCACCGGCAGTCAGATAGCGCTGGGCTATGAGGCCGGTGCGGAGATCATCACGCTGGACACCGAGCAGGAAGCCACCCTTATCCCCAAGGGCTGGGGCTGCCCCGGCATGAATGGCATCACCTCCAGCGGCGCGAAGGGCATTAACGCCCTCGGCGAGCGCTACATGGCCAAGTATCATCCCATGATGGAAGTCGGCCCCCGCTGTCTTCTCGTGCGCGGAACGGCACAGGAGCAGTCCGAGGGCAACGGCCCGCCCTTCGTGCTCGACCTTACGCACATCGACAAGGACATTCTGCACCATCTCCAGCACGACAGCATGCCCGGCGATAAGGAAACCTGGAACGACTACTGCGAGCAGGCCGGCATTGACTTCAGCAAAAAGCCCATGGAAGTGGAGCTTTCCGAAATTTACGTCAACGGCATCATGTACCTCAAGGACAACTTCGAGTCGCGTTCAGTGAAGGGGCTTTTCGGCGGAAGCATGTTCCATGACTTTTCCGGTTCCATATGCAGCGGCTACATCGCCGGAACGCATGCCGTGGAAGCCTGTTCCCTCTACGAGCCTTCGGCGGTGGACGAGGATGAGATACTCCGGGAGAAGGAACGAGTCTTCATGCCTCTTCATGCGGAGGACGGCATACGTCAGGAAAAGTTCGAGGCCGCCATACGGCAGGTCATGAACTACTACATGGGATATGTGCGCAGCGGCAAGGGCATGAGCATAGCCTTGGAAAAGCTGGCCTACATTGAAAGCCGCATGAACGAAGTCATGGCCGCCAACCTGCATGAGCTCATGCGCGCCCATGAATCCTTCCATCTTCTGCGCACCTGCATTCTGACCACCATGGCCTCTCTTGAACGCAAGGAGACCAGGTTCGTCTACAAGCGCACCGATTATCCCGAAGAGGACCATTCCTATGACGACAAGCTGCTTGTCGTCTTCCAAAAGGACGGCGCTCCCTTCTGCGAATGGCGCAGGCCCGTCGTCCGCTAGATGAGCGGCGCGGACATGCGGTGAGAGGCCGTGACGCGGACGCGTCCTTTATCGACATCATTTTTCAAGGAGCTGGAGATGCCTCCTGTTTTCAGTAAAGAAACCAATGTGGTCTATGTCCGCAACGACGGACGTTCCGGTCAGGGGCGGACATCCCCCTGTGAGAGCAAGTGCCCTCTCGGCAATCCCATTCAGAAGATGGAAAGAGCCATTGCCGAGGGTGATCCCGCCCGCGCGCTGTATGTCCTTCGCGCAGGCAATCCCTTCCCCGGCGTGACGGGCAGAGTTTGTCCGCATCCCTGCGAGGGAGCGTGCAACCGCGCTCAGTACGATGAGGCGCTTTCCCTGCGTTCACTGGAACGATACGCGGCGGATGCAGGCGCTGCCGACGTGCGCAGACTGAAGGTACTGCCTGCCAGCGGCAAAAAGATCGCCGTCATAGGTTCCGGACCCGCCGGACTGGCCTGCGCCTATTTTTCCGCGCTGCTCGGTCATGAGGTCACGGTGTTCGAGGCTTCGCCCGTGGCGGGCGGCGTGCCGCGTCAGTCCATTCCCGACTTTCGTCTGCCCAAGGACGTGGTGGACCGCGAAGTGGGCATGATTCTTGGCCTCGGCGTCCGCATTCTCACCAATACGGAAGTGGGACGAGACATCAGTCTCGACGAGATCATGTCCCGCTACGATGCCTGCCTGCTTGCTGTGGGCAACCGCAAGGGGCGCATGCTGAACATTCCCGGCATCGAGTATGCGCTTCCCGCCGTGTCGTTCCTGAAGGACGCCAATCTGAGCCGCAAAAGTCTCGAAGGACGGAAGGTGGTCATTCTCGGCGGCGGCGGCGTGGCCTTCGACAGCGCCTTTACGGCCCGCAGGCTCGGCGCGGCGGAAACCAGCATGATCTGTCTGGAAGACCGTGAGCACATGCGCGTGCCCCGCGCCGAAATCGAGCAGGCCGACGATGAGTCCGTCACGCTTCACACCGGTCATCTGGCAGCCTCCGTCGAGGTGGAGAACGGACGCGTGCGCGCCGTGACGGCAGATGCCGTTTCCTCGTTTTCCTTTGACGAATCCGGGGCGCTGCACGCCGAGTTCGTCCCCGGCGGCAAGCTTCGCGTGGAAGCGGACGTGGTCATCTGCGCGAGCGGTCTCATGGTTGATCTTGCCCTGCTGGAAGGCAGCGCTGCGGAAAAGGTGGAAAGAACGCCCCGCGGCTGCGTGAAGACTTCGTTCAGCGCCTCGTCGATTCCCGGACTTTTTGCGGCCGGCGAATGCGCCAGCGGTCCTTCCCTGGTGTCCACGGCCGTGGCCGAGGGCCGAGCGGCGGCCTTCGACATTCATGCCTTTCTCACGGGCGTGGAGAAAGGGCGCGCCGTCGACGCGTGGCTTAATGAGGAAGGCAGCATCGTGCTGAAATACCTGGAGCATAAGGGGGTGCAGCATGAGGTTGCCTTCGATGAAATAGTCAACATCGCCTATCATGTGAAGAGCCCGCGCAGGCACACGGAACTGCATACGGCCCGCGAAACCTGGCTGGCCTTTGAGGAACTCGACAAGGGCTTCAGCGCGGAAGACGCCGTTGAGGAAGCCGGGCGCTGTCTGCATTGCGGCCACTGCCAGGAGTGCGGAGAATGCGTGGCAAGCTGTCCCGGACTCATTCTCAAGGCCGGAGACTGTTCGCCGCAGGTGGCCTATCCCGATGAATGCTGGCACTGCGGATGCTGCCGTCTGGCCTGTCCCGGCGCCTGCATATCCTTCAAGTTCCCGCTGCACACCTTTTTATGATGATTTTGTCCCGTCCATGCCGGACGGGACGTACGCACGAGGAGAACCCCATGAGAAAGCTGTCCCTTATTTTTCTGAGCATGGTGCTCTGTCTGACCGGCCTGTCCGTCTCCGGCAGCGCGAATGCGGCCGACGCCGAATACGTGCTGAGTCTCAACCTGCCCATTCCTCCCATCCACAACCGCTGGACCCATGCGCTCAAGCCCTGGGTGGAAGAGCTGGAAAAGCGCAGCAACGGACGCATCAAGGTGGAACCCTATTTTGCCGAGGCGCTGAGCAAGGAAGCCGATGCCTTTGAATCCGTCAAGACCGGCGTGGCGGACATGGCGGAGTTCAGCTTCGACGTGGCCGTAGGCCAGTTCCCGTTCCATGAACGCGTGTTCACCACGGTGAGCCCCGGCGTTTCCATGGAAGACCCCACCTCCTTCGTGCTTGCCGTTCAGGAAGCCTTTCCGCAAGTGAAAAAGGAATTCGACGGCGTGAAGGTGCTCTTCACCCATGCGCAGACCGTAGGCATGCTCATAGGCAGCAAGGAGCCCATCACCACGCTTGATGCATTCAAGGGCAAGAAGATCAACGTGCTCGGCGACTATCAGGTGGCGCAGAAGGTAAGTGCTCTCGGCGCTTCCGTGGTCAGCGTGCCCATGGCCGACGTGTTCACCAGCCTTCAGCAGGGCGTGATCGACGCCGCCACCGTGGACTACGATCTGCTTGTGTCCCGCAGACTCGGCGACGTCATCAAGCATGTCACCGCCGTGCAGACGACCTGCTTCGTGTTCTGCGTGATGATGAATCAGGACGTGTACGACAGCATGCCCGAAGATCTGCAGGCCGTGATCGACAGCGTGTCCGGCGAGTACGGTCGTCAGAGCTTCTCGCAGTTCTGGAATACGCTTCCCTATCAGAGCCTCGACACCTGGATGGAGCAGATGGGCGGCAAGCTTCATGTGCTTACCGATGAGGAATATGCGGAAATCGACAGACGGGTTGTTCCCGTGTCTGTGGAATGGGCGCAGATTCTGGACAAGGCGGGATACCCCGGTGAGGCCATGGTGAAGAAGATTCACGAGCTCCAGTCCACCTATGCCAAGCCGTGGAAGGACAGCCGCTCCATGGAGATTTTTAAAAAGAGTTCCGGAAAGTAATCCGCCGGAAAAGTTCCGGGCGTCCGCATGGCCTGTTTCTGGGCGATGCGGACGCCGCCATGGTATGTTTGCATGACGTGAGGCCGGAGGGCCTCGACAAAGGAAAAAGATATGGAAAATCCCCGCACCACCGGTTCCGCACAGGGAGCCGGACTCCCCGACATGCTGGAAGGAATCGCAAGAATGCTGAGACTGACGGAAAAGCCGGCGTCCTTTCTCAGCGCGGCGGGCATGGGCATTTTCATGCTCATGGTTCTGCTTACGTTTGCCGACGTGTTTCTGAGGTATATGTTCGGCAGCTCCATCCCGGGGACCACGGAGCTTACGGAACTTCTCATGGTGATCGTCGTCTTTTCTTCCATAGCGGTCACGCAGTGGCAGAAAAGCCATGTCACCATGGACATTCTTACCTCACGCCTCAGGGAACCTTCCCGGGCGCTTCTCGAAGTCGCCACGGGACTGTGGTCCGTGGTCATCGTGCTGTTTTGTGCGTGGACCACGTTACGCTACGGCATGAAAACGTCGTCCGTTACGCTGGTTCTTCGTATCCCACTGGAACCGTTTATTTATTTTGCAAGTTTCGGCTTTTGTCTGCTGGCGGTGGCTCTGCTCTCCCAGCTTTTTGAGAACATGGCCGCAGCCATGCGTCTGAACGGTGCGGGAAAGACCCTGCTGGCCCTTGTCCTGGCCGTGGCGGGAGTGCTCGTCATGTGGTACGTCGCCACGCACAAGGTTCCCGGAATGTCCTCCATCAAGGTCGGCATAGCCGGTCTCGTCCTGCTTTTCATTCTCTTTTTTCTCGGTGTTCCGGTGGCCTTTGCCCTTATTGCCACGGGGCTCATCTTCATCGCCCAGCTCAAGGGCATTCCCGCGTCGTTCGGAACCACGGGCAAGGCGCTCTACAGCACGGCGGGCAGCTATTCCTGGGCTCCGCTCATGTTCTTCATGCTCATGGGATATCTGTGCTTCTACGCCAGGTTCGGCGAGGACATCTACAACTGCGCCCGCAAGTGGATGGGACACATGCGCGGCGGGCTTGCCATGGGCAGCGTGGTGGCCTGCGCCCTGTTCGGCGCGGTGGTGGGCGACGTGCTTTCCGGCAGCATAGCCATGGCGGCCATCGCCCTGCCGGAAATGCGCAAGAACAGGTATGACGACGCCCTGGCCGTGGGTACGCTGGCCTGTTCCGGCACCATAGGCTGTCTCATCCCTCCGAGCACCACGTTCATTATTTACGGCGTGCTGGCGCAGCAGTCCATAGGCGATCTTTTCATCGCAGGCATCATACCCGGACTTGTGTGCATGGTCTGCTTCATGCTGGCCGTGTGGCTGATGGTGGTCAAAAATCCTTCTCTTGCGCCGCGCCTGCCGCGGGCTACCATGGCTGAGAGAATCGTTTCCCTGAAGTCCGGCCTGCCCATCATGCTCATTTTCATCCTTGTCATAGGCGGCATTTACGGCGGCGTGTTCACCGCCACCGAAGGCGGCGGCATAGGCGCGTGCGGCACGCTCATTCTCGCGCTTCTTCTGCGCCGGCTCAGCGTCAGGGATTTCATAAGCACGCTCAAGGATTCCGCGAAGTACATTTCCATGTGCTTTACGGTGCTGTGCGGCGCCATCGTGCTCAGCTACTTCATGGCCATGACCAGAATTCCCATGGTGCTGGCCAACACCATAGCCGGCATGGATCTGCCCGGCATGGCCGTCATGTTCGCCATCGTCATGGTGTTCCTGATTCTCGGCTGCTTTTTGCCCTCCATGCCGCTGCTTCTCATATGCGTGCCCATTTTCGTGCCCATCGCCAAGGTGTTCGGCTGGGATCTCATCTGGTTCGGCGTCATCATCGTCATTCTCGACAACATGGCGTCCATCACGCCTCCGTTCGGCATCAGCCTCTTCGTGATGAAGGAAGTGGCTTCCGTGTCCCTGGGAACCATGTACAGGGCGGCCGTCCCCTTTGTGCTGGCGCTTCTGGTGTGCCTGCTCGTCATCATAGCCTTCCCTCCGATTTCCACCGTTCTCCCCGCTCTGATGAAGGGATAGCGCGGCAGAGGGAAAAGAACGGGGACGCGCCGCGTCAGGGGCGGCACGTCCCCGTATATCCGCAGAGTTTTAGGCCGGTGTCCATCCCCTGCGACCAAGGTCCCGCGCGGGATGACGGCATGCTTCCGCACAGGCCGGACCTTTGCCGTGCGTACGGTCGGAGAAAACGACGGAAGGCGGCGTTCCATGTGAACGCCGCCTTCCGTCGTCCGGCGTGAACTCGTTCTGCCGATGCGGCAAAGCGTTTTCAGCGTCTCTGAACGAGACGGACATTACCGGTGCGCAAGTTCCCGTTCCATGTCGCGGGACTCGGCGCGGCGCTTGAGTTCTTCTCTCTGGTCGTGCAGCTTGCGGCCGCGCGCAAGGGCTATTTCCAGCTTGACCTTGCCCTGCTTGAAATACAGTTTCGTGGGCACCACGGTGAGGCCCTTCTGCTCGATGCGCGTGGTGAGCAGATGGATTTCGCGGTGATGGAGCAGAAGCTTCTTGTCACGGTCGGGATCCTGAAGGACGTAGCCTCCGCGATCGTAGGG
>NZ_CAJJIC010000056.1 GCF_905187505.1 uncultured Mailhella sp. | reverse complement strand
CATGATGTCGGACCGGAAAACGACGGGCAATCTGGAGCCGGTCCGAAGACGCCCGATCCTGAGAGGGCAGGCAGCGTCCGTGATCGGGCCGTTGCCCCGCCTCATGGGGCGCTCAAGGCGTGTTTTGCAAAAACATGGGGGGACGCATCCCCGGACATTTTTCAGAGGCTCTTTTTCGCTTCTGTGAACGCGCTCCGACGATGCGGGCATCATTTTCCCGTGTCCGCGTCTGCCTGAAACCGCAGACATGACCGAAGGGCATAGCCGGGCATAGTTTTTTGCTTCATGTTTTTTCGGAACGTCTTTGCAGGGGGGATGCCGGGGTCCCGGAGGGAACAGGCCGCCACTTTCCGTGCCTTATCCTGCTGAGGTCTGCAAAGGCCCCGCTCCCGGGCATGGTTCCGCCTGAAGGAGCACTTCTGAAAACGATGCGCGTCTGATGCCGGTGTCTGATGCCGCCCATGAGAAGCGTCGGGGGGAACAGGAAAGAGGTCTCCGGCTGCATTTCTGCGGTGCGGGAAATCTGTTGCCGGAAAGGGCGGGCAAAGTTTTTTCTCCGGGGGCAAAGAATGTTTTCTGAACAGGCAGAGCTGACGGACTACGCCTGCCGGATGCGTTTTGGGAATGCTCATGCAGAATTTTTTCGACGGCACGTTCAGGGAAGACATTTTGCTCGGCAATGCTTTCGTCTTCGGGGATGATGTGAAGAAGTCGCTGCGTGTCTGCCTGCTTTGTTCGACTTCTCCTGAAAAGCACTCAATTGAAAAGCACTCAATCCTGCCTTGGTGGCGCGGCATTCTGCCTCCCGGTGCGCAGAATCCGTATATGGCCGTTGCCCGAGCCTTTCCTTTATGCGCGGAAAATCGTATGGGGGCAAACCGTCGCATATGTTTTGCGCTTCTGGAAGCTGCTGAAAGAGAGGTTGCCGCAGAGCCTTCATGAGGGGCTTGTGGTGTTTTCATGTCTGGAGGCGAGGCCGCAAACGTTTGACGCACTGGCGTGATGTCCCGATGGGACGTGAGAGTCGCGTTTCTGAACGCATTGTCGACGTTTGCTGTGGAGAAAGGAGCGGAGGAAAAACGTGCTGAACTGAGGGGAAAAGTTCGGGGGTGAGAGAGCGGGAAAGGAACAAGCTTGACATGAGAAGGCCGACAGCCTGTCCCATTTATTAAAACGAAGGCATGGAAAGGAGCCGTCGCATGCCCCAGTTTGGGCCCTGTTCAGATAATCATGCGGATAATCAAAGGAATATGGTTTTGAAAACCTTATATAAGAAATAAATCACAAAGCTTCCGTCCGCAAGAAAACGACTGATAACCTACTTGAAAGATATGATTTTTGAGCGTTTCGTCGAGGGAATGACGAAACCGGAATATTTTGTGTTCTCATAAGGGAGAAAATGTATAATATAATATATAACAATATGTTATCCAAAAACAAATTTTATTTTTCAGAAAAATGCGTTATTAAAATTTCAATAAATGTTGTTTCTTTTTACGCTTGTCTTCCGCCCTTGCGAAGATTTTTTATTTTTTATAATCCTATCATCATAGGCTTATTCAGATGCTTTTTTTAGAAAAGCATCCGGTGTGATGATCATTTTAATTTCAATGGGGGAGTATCATGGCGTGGACCCAAGTCTATGACCCAGTCGTCAGCGAAGTAGTCTCAGCCTGCATTGCGGCCATACCGCTTGTCATTCTGCTCTATATGCTGGCCATAAAACGTGCCAAGGGGCACATTGCTGCGCTGGCCGGACTCGCTTCCGCCTTCATCATTGCCGTCCTCATATGGCGCATGCCCGTGATCACGGCCATCAGTTCCGTCGGACTCGGCGTTGCCAACGGTCTGTTCCCCATCATCTGGATCGTCATCACCGCCGTCTGGGTCTACAACATGACCGTGGAATCCGGTGAGTTTGAGATCATCAAGGATTCTCTGGCCCGCGTGACTCCCGACCGCAGACTTCAGACCATCTTCATCGCCTTTGCCTTCGGCTCCTTCCTGGAAGGTACGGCGGGCTTCGGCACCCCCGTGGCCATCACTGCCGCCATGCTTGCAGGCCTCGGCTTCAACCCCATCTACGGCGCAGGTCTCTGCCTCATAGCCAACACGGCTCCCGTGGCCTTCGGTGCCATCGGCGCTCCCGTGCTTACCGCGGCCAGCGTGTCCGGCATGGATGCCAATCTCATCAGCCAGGTTGCGGCCCGTCAGCTTCCGCTGCTTGCCATCATCATTCCCTTCTGGCTGAGCATCGTCATGTGCGGCGTCCGTCGTTCCATGGAAATTCTGCCCGCCATTCTGGTCGCCGGCGTGTGCTTTGCCGGTGCTCAGTTCATTTTCGCCAACTTCCATGGTCCGACCCTGCCCGACATCATGTCGGCCATCGCCACCATCGTGGGTCTGCTCGTTCTGCTCCGCTACTGGAAGCCCAGCTCCATTTTCCGCTTTGCTGAAGATCCCGCCATCAGCACCGATGGTCCCGGCTATTCCGGCAAGGTCGTCCTGCGTGCCTGGGGCCCGTATCTCATCCTGGCCGTCATGGTGTTCCTGTGGGGGCTGCCGCAGTTCAAGGCCGTGCTGAACAGCATTTCCGCTCCCAGCTTCTCCTGGCCTCTGCTTGACGGCATGGTCAATCGTGCGGCTCCCATCGTGGCCACCGAGGCTCCTTATGCGGCCGTGTTCACCTTCGGCTGGGTATCCGCCGGCGGTACCGCCATTCTGCTTTCGGGCTTCATTGCCGTGCCTCTTATGCCCGGCTATTCCTATGCCAAGGCCGTGAAGTGTTTCTTCACCACGCTTCATCAGCTTCGTTTCCCCATCCTCACCATTGCCAGCGTGCTTGGTCTGGCCTTCCTCATGAACTATGCCGGCATGAGCTCCACTCTGGGTCTTGCCTTCACCAAGACCGGCAGCTTCTTCCCCTTCTTCGCTCCCCTCATCGGCTGGCTGGGCGTGTTCCTTACCGGTTCCGACACTTCGTCCAATGCGCTGTTCTGCAGCATGCAGCACACCACCGCCACGGCCGTGGGCATTCCGCCTGAACTGGCCGTCGCCTCCAACGCCGTGGGCGGCGTGACCGGCAAGATGATTTCTCCCCAGTCCATCAGCGTGGCCACCTCGGCTACCAACATGGTCGGACAGGAAGGCAATCTGTTCCGCTTCGCCCTGGGGCACAGCATTGCCCTGACGCTCATTCTCTGCGTGCTTGCCTACTGTCAGGCAGGCTTCCTGAGCTGGATGCTTCCGTAAGAAGGAAGACGGGATCTGCATGGAGCGTGTCCATGCAATCCATGCGGGAATCGTTCCGGGGGGTCGGAGCGATTCCCGCTTCCTTTTTCTGGGGAGTCACCGAAATCATGCATTTGGGGAAAACGTCGTTTTTCCCGTGCGTGTGATCCCGATCTCTTGCGTCCCGGGGGGCCTGCGGCTATACTGCCCGTCGAATTTCTTCACCATAACGGGGCTTGCCATGGAATTTACGGACAAGGAACAGGCCATTCTTCGCATTGCTCAGAAGAGCATACCCGATTCTCTTACCCCCTATGCGGACATGGCTGCCGCCACCGGCGCCACGGAAGAGGAAGTGCTCGAGCTTCTTTCCCGCCTCAAGGATTCAGGAGCCATCCGTCGTTTCGGCGCGAGCATCAAGCATCAGCGCACGGGCTGGACGCACAATGCCATGGTGTCGTGGATGGTTTCTCCTGAGGATGTGGACGAGGTGGGACGCAAGGCTGCCGAGCATCCGCGCATTTCCCACTGCTATTATCGTCCCAGCCCCTATCCGGCATGGCCGTATACCTTCTACACCATGATTCACGGCAAAAGCGAGAAGGACTGCCTGGATGTGGTGGAAGATCTGCGCAGGAGCACCGTTCTGGACAGGTTCGAGATTCTTGAGAGCCTGAAAGAGCTGAAAAAAATTTCCATGACGTACTTTGCGGAGCCGTCGAAGTAACAGGAGCAAGATATGAATACCAATCGTTCCCATGATCTTTTTGTTCACGCGCAAAAGCTCATTCCCGGCGGCGTGAACAGTCCCGTACGCGCCTGCCGCAACGTGCATGCCGATCCTCTGTTCATTGCCGATGCCAGGGGCTCTCATCTCACCACGGCCGACGGCGACGATGTCATTGATTTTCTCGGTTCCTGGGGCCCCATGCTGGTGGGACATGCGCATCCTGAGGTGACGGAGGCCATATGCAGGGCGGCTGCGCGCGGCACGAGCTACGGCGCTCCCTGTGAGGACGAGGTGCGTCTTGCCGATGAAGTGTGCGCGGCGCTGCCTTCGGTGGAAATGGTGCGCATGGTGAATTCCGGCACCGAAGCGACCATGAGCGCTCTGCGTCTGGCCCGCGGCGTGACCGGTCGCGACAAGATGATCAAGTTCATCGGCGGCTATCACGGCCATGGCGATGCGTTTCTTGCCAGCGCCGGTTCCGGCGTGGCCACGTTTTCCATTCCCGGTACGCCGGGCGTGCCCTCGGCCACCGTGGCCGATACGCTGCTTGCTCCCTACAATGATCTTGATGCCGTAAAGGCGCTTTTCGAGGCATGGCCCGACCAGATCGCCGCGCTGTTCGTGGAGCCCGTGGCGGGCAACATGGGACTCATGCTGCCGCAGCCCGGATTTTTGCGCGGTCTCAGGGAGCTGTGCACGAAGTATGGTGCGCTGCTGGTCTTTGATGAAGTCATCACGGGCTTCCGTCTCTCCTACGCCGGAGCACAGGGACGATTCGACATCATGCCCGATCTCACCACCTTCGGAAAGATCATCGGCGGCGGGCTTCCCGTGGGCGCCTACGGCGGCCGTGCCGACATCATGCGCCACATCGCGCCGGAAGGCGAAGTCTATCAGGCCGGAACGCTCTCGGGCAATCCGCTGGCCATGGCGGCCGGTCTGGCTACGCTGAACATTCTGAAGCATGCCGATTACGCGGGGCTTGAAGCCCGTGTCCACGCCTTTGTGGAAGAACTTCAGGAAATTCTTAAGGAAAAGGGCGTTCCGGTGCAGATTCCGCACATCGCATCTCTGTTCACCGTGTACTTCACGGAAGCTCCCCTTGTGGACTTCGCCAGCGTGCAGACCACCGATCAGAAGCTTTTTGAAACGTTCTACAAGCAGATGCGCGAGCAGGGCATATTCATGGCGCCTTCCGCCTTTGAAGCCAACATGCTTTCCTTTGCCCATAGCGACGAAGATTTTGCGAAGGCTCTGGAGGCCGCCCGCCACGTGAAGTTCTAGCGTGTGGCTGAAGAAGCATTGTTGGGACGCGGGGCTTCCGAAAGGACTCCGCGTCTTTTTTGTGCGCTTCGTTCAGAAAAGGAAGGAAACGTCTGTCGAGCCGTTGCCGGGACGGCGCTGGAGGCATCGAACGGATCCTCAAGCCTTGTTTGAAGGGGGCGGCATCTTAGGAGAAGATTTGCGTCAGCGTTCGGAAGGCGACCGGGGGGTGCGTCGACAAAGAAGCAGGCCGGATCGCGTGTCTTCATGATGAGAGAGCTCCCGTTCCATTCGGAACGGGAGCTCTCTCATCATGAAATTCAGCTCTGTGCGGGCGCATGGGAAGCGTTTTCGACTTTTGCGAACTGTCTTTGGGAAAAAGGAAAATCGCCCGGAAAAGGTCAGCGATCGGACTTTTTTCTTGTGGACTGACGCTGGGCCGCCGCGGCGGACTTGCGGGAGGGGGAACGTTTTTTCTGTATTTTGCGGGGGGCGGAGTAATTTGACTTCTTGAGCTGCGCCGCCTGTTTCTGGGAAACGCCGAGCTCTGCTATGGCGGTGCTTTTCTTTTTTGCCACGGCGGAAAAGCCGGCATTGAGCAGTCGTCTTGCTTCCGCCGCACGGACACCGGAGTTGGGCGCTCCGAGAATGACCGCAATGAGCTTGTGGCCCCGCTGACGGGCCGTGACGATGATGTTGTAGCCTGCGGCCGTCACCCAGCCTGTTTTCAGTCCGTCGAGTCCCGCGTAATGGCCGACCAGAGGATTGTGGTTGGGTTCCGTGTGCCCGCGATGAGTGACGGAGCGGGCGAGGTGATACCTTCTCGCGATGGGGTAGTGCGCCTGATAGGCTTTGGCTAGCTTGAGCATGTCGCGCGCCGTGGTGAGCTGTCCCTTGGCCGGCAGTCCGTGCACGTTGACGAACCGGGTGTTGTTCATGCCGAGCTGCCTGGCCAGTGCGTTCATTTTCTTGACGAAGGCGGACGTGGAGCCCGCCACATGTTCCGCCACCGCCACGCTGGCGTCGTTGCCCGAAGCCACGGCCATGCCGTAGAAAAGCTTGTCGAGGGTGACGCGTTCCCCGGAGCGCAGACCGAAGCGTGATCCTCCCGTCCGGGCCGCCGCGGCACTGATTTTCACGTTGTCGTGATAGTCTACCTTTCTGGCGCTGATGGCATTCATGGCGACGTACATGGAAATGACTTTGGTCAGAGATGCCGGGGGAATCTTCATGTCTGCACGCTGTTCATAGAGGATGCGTCCGGTCGTCACGTCCATGAGTATGGCGCTTTTGGCGTTGATGGGACCTGCCAGCGCGCTGGAGACGCAGAAAAGACAGAAGAGAACCGTAAGGGCGAGAATGCGACGAAAGCCGTTCGACGGATGTTGGATAGGCATGATCGTTCCTGATTCAGCTCATGAAATTGCGCCTTCCAGACTGCGTCTTCCGAAGAAACGGAGATGGGCGGCACGGCTTCGGAAAGAGGAGATTCCGGAGCGGGATGCGCGAGCACCTTGTGAATTTTTTAGACAATTTTTGGTTGAGCGGCAAGCCTGCAACGAGACTTGTAACAATTTTAATCCTGAAGGAGCGGATGGCCCCCGGGAGCGACATCATGCGGTCCCGGGGAAACGTCGCTTTCGTCAGGAACGCATGGAAGCGCGTTCTGATCCATGGGGGAGCCGAGGGCGTTCAAAGGAGATCGGAACGGCTGCCGTCATGGAGCGGCGAGGCCGGCAGGTGAGGAACATAGGGGGACTGACCCGCACAGGCCCGGCACAGAACGCCCATGGAGGCGGGATGGGGTTCGCCGCAGCTTATGCAGGCCGTCATGGGACCGGGAAGAGCTTCGTCCATGAAGACGGCGCGCATCTGCACGGGGGAGGCGGAAAGGATGGATATGCCCGCCTTCCGTATTTCATGCTCCAGGCGGACCTGTTCCCGTTCCCCATCTTCCAGCCGTTGAAGGACCCAGCGACGGATATGAGGCCACCCCGCAGTTTTGGCAAGATCAAGGTGTACGCGCACGCCCTTGCCGTTCTGTCTGCGGAAGAGCGTCAGGGCAAAGCGTCCGAGGGAAAGGACGTGCAGTCTGCCGTTTCCCGTGGTGCAGGGAGTGAGGAGCTGAACGGCGTCGGGCAGATCGCGTTCGGTTTCGCAGAGCGCATGATAGTTTTGGGTGCGTCCCATGGAGTGGAGCGCGAGTTCCACCATGGAGGCGCCTATGATCAGTCCCGGCGAGGCGGAACCGTGAAACGCTCTGGCCTCCTCGATGAAGTCGTCGAAGGATGTGAAGGGAATCATGACGTTACGCTCGTTTTTAAGGTTGGCCCCGCGCAAGGGCGCGCAGGACTTTTCTTCCTTTTAAAGCGCAATGCGTCCGTTTGATATGATAAGGTGACAAAAAAGCCGCCTCCGCGTGTGATGCGGAAGCGGCCTGATTGCTGTTGCCGGCGGAATTATTCCATGCCCATGGCTTTTTTGACCTTGTCGAAAATACCGGGCTTGTTCTGTTCTTCGGAGAGCTTTTCAAACTCTCTGAGCAGCTTTTCCTGCTCGGCGGAAAGCTTGGTGGGGGTCTTCACCACGACGCGCACCAGAAGGTCGCCCGTGCGCTTTTCTCCGGGGTATTTGAGTCCCTTGCCGCGAATCTGAAAAATCTTGCCGTTCTGCGTTCCCTTGGGAATGTCGAGGTCGAGAGTTTCCCCTTCGTTGAGACTGGGAATCTGGATGCGGGTACCGAGCGCAGCCTGGGGGAAGGTGATGGTGGCCGTGTAGATGAGGTTCTGCTCGTCGCGATCGAAAACGTCGTCGTCCTCGACGTGCAGCACCACGTAAAGATCGCCGGAAGGTCCGCCGTGCACGCCCATTTCGCCTTCTCCGCGCAGGCGCAGACGTGCGCCGTCATAGACGCCTGCGGGAATGCGCACGGAAAGTTCGCGCATGGTCTCCACAATGCCTTCGCCCTTGCACTTGGGGCAGGGCTTGGGAATGGTGAAGCCGCGACCGTGGCAGGTGGGGCAGGGCTGTACGAACTGCATGAAGCCCTGACGAATGGCGACCTGTCCGGACCCGCCGCATTTTTTGCAGGTTTCACGGGAAGATCCCTTGGCGGCACCGGAGCCGTTGCATTCGGGACAGGTGGCATGGCGGGGGATCTTGATGGTTTTTTCCGTGCCCTTGGCCGCTTCACGGAAGGAAATGGTCATGTTGTAGCGCAGATCGTCGCCCTGCTGGGGTCTGGGGCCGCGGGAACGGGCCCCTCCGAAGCCGAACAGATCGCCGAACACGTCTCCGAACTGGGCGAAAATGTCTTCCGCGCTGTTGAAGGTCGTGCCTCCCATGCCGGGATCGGCGGTACCGAATCGGTCGTAGTTGGCCCTGCGCTCAGGATTGCGGAGAACGTCGTAGGCTTCGGCGGCCTCCTTGAACTTCTGTTCAGCCTCGGGATTGTTCGGATTGTGGTCGGGATGATATTTGAGCGCCAGCTTGCGGTAGGCGTGCTTGATCTCTTCGTCCGAAGCATCCCGGGAGACGCCCAGAATTTCATAATAATCGCGCTTGCTCATGAGACTGTTCCGTAACGCAGGGATTAATCGTCAAGATCGGGCGTGGTTTCGCCTTCAACGGGGGTGTAGAAGCGCTTGTCTTCGGGCAGAACCTTGCCGGCGGCGATTTCGCGCAGAGCGGTGACGACTTCCTTGTTCTTGCTGTCTACCAGAGGTTCGTAGCCTTCGCGGAACTGGCGCACGCGCTTGATGGCCATCTGCACGAGCAGGAAACGGTTGTTCACGCGGCGCTGGCAATCTTCAACGGTAATACGGGCCATGGAATGCCTCCAGAAAGTTTATCCGGGCAAGCCGGGTGATGTCGAAACATATGCGAGGCCCCGTGCCGGAAGGAACACGGGGAAAATAAAACTTGCGGTATGATGCCGAACCATCTTTTTTATCTGGAGCGCCTGGGGTTGTCAATACATTGAGCGACGTTCCAGACCCGGGAGAGGCCCGGACCTCTCCCGGAATACGCCTCGTTGTCGAGGCGAACGGAGTTTTTCGTTGCGGACTATTTTTTGCGCCTGCCGAAGCGGTGCGTCGGTTTTTCCGTCTCCGTTCTGATGGCGAAAAAGTCGTCGGGAGCGCCGTGGAATCCGTCGTGTTCCCTGTGGTCGCGGGATTCACGGCCGGGGCGGAACGAATGATCGCGCGGTGCGTGCCTGTCTTCGCGGCGGTCGGAGAAGCGGCGTTCTCTGCGTTCCTCGTTCCCGTGGAAACGGGAGGGACGGAAGGAGCGCTCTTCGTCGGCAAAGCCTTCATCCTGCCGGTCATGCCGTTTCGGGAAGGGACGGCCGGGTCTGCCTCCGCGGCGTTCTTCTCTGTCGGCGAAGCGGCCGCCTCTGCGTTCGCCGCCTTCCCTTTCGCGGAAGAAGCGCTGTCCGGCGCTGTCCTCGTCATCCTGACGGAAGCGGGGACGGGCAGGACGGAACGGACGGCGGGACTCCTTTTCTCCGCGGAAAGGAGAGTCCTCACGGAAGGACCGTTCTTCCTCATTGCCCCGGAAGGGACGGCGATCCCTGCGGAAGGAGCGGCCTTCTTCTCTCGGGAAGCGCTCTTCCTCATCGCGGAACGACGTTTTTTTGTTCACGACTCTGCGGCCGGAACGGAATTCGTCTCTGCCGTTCTCCTCGTTTCTGCGGCGATCCCTCTCCCAGGGCTTCGGGCGGCGGGGACGGAAGGAGTCCTCGCGAGGAGTTTCCTCATCCCAGGTGTCGGAGGCGTAGCGGCGCTGGCGGGCGAGTTCTTCATCGTCGCGGCGGGGACGGAAGCCCTTTCTGTCGGCGAAGGCACGGCGCTTGCCGCGACGCTGATCGTCCTTGTCCTCAAAGCGGGCGCGCTGCTGCGCGCGGTCGTCATGTCTGCGACGGAAGGGACGACGTCCTTCCTCTTCTTTCAGATGTTCCAAGTCTATCTCCAGTCGACCGACGTGCACGCCGGTCAGTTTTACGGTCACTCTCTGTCCGAGGCGGAACGTTTCGCCGCTGTGTTCGCCGCGCAGTTCCTGCCTTTCCTCATCAAATATGTAGTAGTCCCGGCCGAGCGTCTCCACCCGGACCATGCCCTCGACAGGCATGCAGTCGAGCTCCACGAAGAAGCCGAAGTTCATGACGCCGCTGATGACGCCTTCGAAGGTTTCTCCCGTGCGGCCCATGAGCAGCAGACATCCCATGCGGCGGTCGATTTCCCGTTCGGCGTCGGTGGCCACGCGTTCTCTGCCGTTGCACTGCTCCGCCGTTTCCAGCAGCTTGTGGCCCGTGGGGATGGGCCCGCCCGTATCGAGGCCGAGAACATAGCGTAAGGCCCGATGATTCACAAGGTCGGCATAGCGGCGTATGGGCGATGTGAAGTGGCAGTAGCAGGCCGAGGCGAGACCGAAGTGTCCGTCTTCCTCGGGCGAGTAGCGTGCCTGCATCATGGAACGCAGGGTGAGCCGACTGACGATGAAGGCCTGATCCGTGCCCGAGGCGGCGTCCAGCACGTGGGTGAGCCAGTTGGGCACCGCGGCTTTCGCCGCGCGGGGAAGGGGCAGCTCGGCGTCCGTGGAGCGGAGCGTGTGGTAAAGTTCCTCCAGCCTGTCCGCGCCGGGCGCGGGATGCACGCGGTAGAGCAGCGGAGCACCCTTGCGGGTGAGAAATTCCGCCACGGCCTCGTTGGCGCGCACCATGAAGGCCTCGATGAGCCGGTGGCTGAACAGCCTTTCTCTGTTGCGTATTCCCGTGACGCGCGAGATGCCGTTTTTTTCCTCCACCACGAATTCCGCTTCGGGAATGTCGAAGTCCAGCGCGCCTTGTCTGTGGCGGCGTTCCATGAGAACGGCGGCAAGATCGGCCGCTTCCTGCAGCATGGAAAGAACGCCCGGAGCTCTTTCTTCCACGGCAGCGGCCGTTTCACCCTGCGGATCATCCAGCGCGGCCTGAACCTCACGGTAGGTCAGGCGGGCGTGGGAGCGCATGACGGCGTTGAAGAAGCGGGAATCCGTCAGATTGCCGTTTTCATCAAGACGCATGTCCACGGCCATGCAGCGGCGGTCCTCATCGGGCCTCAGGCTGCACACGCCGTTGCACAGTGCCTCGGGAAGCATGGGCTCCACGGACAGGGGAAAATAGTAGGAATTGCCGCGATCGCGAGCTTCCCTGTCGAGCGCCGTTTTCGGGCGGACATAGTGGGACACGTCCGCAATGGCCACGAGAAGACGCCATCCTTCGGACGTGCGGGCGGCGCACACGGCATCGTCGAAGTCCCGCGCGTCTTCGCCGTCTATGGTGACGAGCATCTCTTCGCGCAGATCCGCAAGGCCTGCCATGTCTTCCGACAGGCTTCGGGCCGCCTCTTCCGCTTCGGCAATGACGTTGTCGGGAAATTCCGTGGGAATGCCGTTGTTGATCTTGGTCAGGCGTTCCTGCACGAGGGCGTCGTTTTCAAGTCCGAGCGTGGCGAGTGCCTTTCCGGCCCACAGATCCCGCTCTCCGTGCTCCTCGAGCTTTTCATCCACGGAGATGCGCAGAAGTTCGTTTTCCTCAGGCGTTTTTTCCATTGCCGATACGTCGGCCAGCACGTCGAAGCAGAGCCGGGAGTCCGCGGGGCGGCAGAGCATGGTGTTTTCTTTGCTGCCTCTGCGCAGAACGCGGCACACGATGTCGGTCCGGGCCCGGCTCACCACGGCAATGACGCGGCCTTCCTGCTTCTTGAGCGAGCCGCGCTTTCTGGGCAGAAGCATGACGTCCACAAGATCGCCGTTCCAGGCGTCGCCCACGTCCTCCGGGGCGATATAGATGTCCTGTCCGGTTTTCGCCTGGGCGTCCTCGGGGGTGACGAAGGCCGCCCCCGAGCGCTGAGCGGCCAGAATGCCCCGGCGTCGTTTCAGATGTTCCGCCAGTACCCAGCTTCCGCCTTCAAGACGGACGGCCTCGCCGTTGCGGACCAGATCGTGCAGCGCATCCTGAACGTCCCTTTTGAGCTTGCGTGAAAAGCCGCCGATGCGGAGAATGTCGTCGAGTCGCAGGGGGCGTCCTGCGTTTCTGAGAATGTCGAACAAAAGCTGTTCGTCGAAATCTTCTTGTTTTTTCATGATGTTCTTATTTTTTCGGGCAGAGAAGGGCCCGGTTTGCAGATGTCGGAAAACGTTGCTCCGTCAGACGAGATGACGGGTGAGCCAGCCGTTCCACCAGGTTTCAAAGTCCGTTTCCGGTTCGGACGAAGAGACGCCGGCAACGGCTTCGGCGCTCAGGGAAGCGAAGAATTCGGCCGATACCTCGAGGGAAAAGGCGGGGACGGCAAGGCTGAGCGGCGCGAGTTTGACGGCGTCCTTGCCGGTGCAGACCACGGGAAGGCCCGGAGCTTCGATCGCGGCCTTTTCCTTGCTGAAGTCGTGATGATCGGGAAAGGAGAGCATTTTTTCCGGAGGCCTGCGGAAAAATTCGGTGACCGTGCGCAGCGCCTGGGACGGGTCGCCGATGCCGCAGACGAACACGTAGGGGCCGGCAACGGCTGCGGCGTCCCTGTACCGCGCACCGTCAGAGGGCGTCGTGCGCATGTCGAGCGGCCGCAGACCGACGGGCGCCATGCGGAACGCGAATACCGGCCGGGGACGACTCGAGAGCCTTGCCTTCAGAGCGGGTACGAGCGCAGGCCATTCGTCGGGAACGGTTTTGATGAGAAAGAGGTCCGCCTCGTCCAGTGCCGATTCCCGCTCCCTCCAGCTTCCTGCAGGGATGACCCTGTTCCAGTTTGACGGCGGGCGGCCGGAGAGTGGAGCAAAGGGCACGTCGTCTCTGTCGAGAAGCACGATGTCGAGATCCCGCCCCGTGGAAAGGTGCTGGAAGCCGTCGTCGAGCAGATAGAAGTCGGGGGGATCATGCTCCTCAAGAAAGCGTCCCGCCCTGTTTCTGTCGGGATCGACCATGACGACGGCGTCGGGATGAGCGGAAGCCAGCATGAGGGGCTCGTCTCCGCACTCCGAGGCGGAGACGCCGGGCCGGGCGCGCAGGGGAAGGCTGGAAGGATGGGCGCCGTAGCCGCGCGTGAGCACGGCGACACGCAGACCTCTTTTTGCGGCCTGGGAGAGCAGCCAGTCCGTAACGGGGGTCTTGCCTGTGCCTCCCCAGGAAATGTTGCCTATGGAAGCGCAGGGACGGGGAGGTTTCCACTGCCTGAGCACGCCCTTTCGGGTGAGACGTCTCCGAAGACTGCCTCCCAGACCATAGATCAGGGAGAGAGGCAGAAGCAGCGGGGCGAGAATGTCTTGAAGAGGATGGCGTTTCGCCATGGCGGCACCGGGCGGAAAGACGTTCGTGCCCAAATGGGCCGTCGGACGGCGACGGACCGCGCGTCAGGCGCGCTGAACGGGCGTGTAGTTGATGACGGAATCTTCGTCCGTGCGTTCCAGCTTGAAGATGACGGGACGCAGACCGTCGTTGCAGCTTGCTATGGCCACACCCGGCGTCCGTATCCAGTCGCCGTAGTAGAAGAGTTCGTCTCCCGAACCGTGGGCCAGAGCGAAGACATACTGGTAGACGGCCTTCCATGCTTCGTCGCAGAAATGGTCGGGCTTTGCGTAGTCGGCAAAAAAGACGTCGCCGGCCTTCATCATGGGGCAGGGGCCGAGTCCCTTTACGCCGTATTCTTCGGCGAGCTCCTGATCGAAGGTCGTTTTCAGAACGGTTATTTTGACCTTTTTCATGGAAAGCCCCTCACGGGGCGGACGGAACGGCCCCGCAATGACATGACGGC
>NZ_CAJJIC010000055.1 GCF_905187505.1 uncultured Mailhella sp. | reverse complement strand
CCGAATTACTGGGACCGCATTTCCGCACAGCACAACTGCACGGGATGCCGTCTGAGAAAAATATGAGAGGTGAGTCATGGCTCGATATGTCATGGTCATTGATTCTGAAAAGTGCATGGACTGCAAGGCATGCATCATAGCCTGCCAGCAGCGCAACCATGTTCCCTACGGGCTTTCGCGCAACTGGGTGCACGAAACGGGCAGCGAAAGTTCCCCCTGCGGATTCAAGTTCCAGCCCGGCGCCTGCATGCACTGCGATGATCCCTCCTGTGTGCGCGCCTGCCCGACCGGCGCCACCTGGAAGGCCGAGGACGGCACCGTGGAAATCGACCGTTCCCGCTGCATAGGCTGCGGAAGCTGCATCGACGCCTGCCCGTACCACGCGAGATTCCGTCATCCCGAAACCGGTACCGCCGACAAGTGCGACTACTGCCACGGCAGCACGCCCGGTCAGACTCCGGCCTGCGTGGCCGTGTGCCCCATGCACTGCCGCATCTTCGGCGACGCCGACGATCCTTCTTCCGATGTGGCGAAGGTGCTTGCCACCCGCAAGGCCGTGCATGTTATTCCGCTCGGCAGCGGAGCCAGGCCTACGCTGACCTATCTTGACAGCACCACCCCCGAGCAGCTTCCCGAGGCCAGCACGGTGAGCCATCCGGTAGGCGCGATTCCTCCGTTGGCCAAGGGCGTCACCTGGGTGGGCGGTCTGGTTCTCGCCGCGCTGACGGGCACCTTCGTGCGTCAGCTCGTCAAGTCTTCGGAAAAGGAAGATGCGGAAATCGCGGCGGAAAAGAAGCTCGCCGCCTCTGATGACGACAAGCACGAAAAGGAGGATAATGCATGATCCGGCGACATTCCCGTTCCGCAATATTCATGCACTGGTTCAATGCCGTCTGCTGGATATTCCTGCTTTTTTCCGGTTTTGCGCTGCTTGTCGGCGATATGCAGCCCATCGGTCAGTGGTGGATTGACTTCTGGCACGGCATTTTCGGCGGAAGAGGGCTGCTTGTGGCCCATCTTATTGTCGGCTCCGTATGGGTCGTCGTTTACGCCTGCTATATTCTGCTGTTCTCCCGTCGCGAGGTTCTGCCTTTTCTGCGTGAAGTGACCACGTTCCAGCTCAGAAGCGACATCACATGGTGCATGAAGAAGGGCCTCTGGCTGGTTCTTGGTCCGAAAAAGACCATGAAGATGGGAATCGACCCCGCGCTGCCTCCTCAGGGCTTCTACAACGCGGGCCAGCGCATGGTGGCCGTGGTGGCGGTCATCGCCAGTGTCGGCCTGGCCGTAACCGGCGTGGTCATGGGCTTCTTCTCCGGCAATATCGAATACGCCGTTTCGGAAACCGTGCTGCAGTGGTGCATTTTCATTCACTTCTGCTGTGCCGCCGTCATGGCCGTTCTTCTGCCTGTGCACATCTACATGGCCGCGCTGGCTCCCGGTGAAGGTCCGGCACTGCGTTCCATGTTCACGGGTTTTGTGCCGGAAGAGCACGTCAGGCATCATAACCCGCTGTGGTACGCCTCAATTAAAAAGAAAGGTGGACGATTGGGAGAATAAAAAGAAAACAGCGCGGAGTGGCAATGACTCCGCGCTGTTGGGACATGAAACAAAAAAACGGAAAGCCTGAATTTTCCGTTTGAAACATGGTGCCGAAGAAGAGACTCGAACTCTTACTCCCGAACGGGAACTAGACCCTGAACCTAGCGTGTCTACCAATTTCACCACTTCGGCGCAGGAATGTTCTTAGTAAATTTGACGGACTTTGGCAAGCGTTTTTTTCTGCTTTGGAAAAATTTTATGCGGAAGCCTTCCAGCACCGGACCATGCGGCCTTCTCCGACGGGAACGAGCGGCGGGGCCTGAAGGCATTGTTCCGAGGCGAAGGGACAGCGGGGACGGAAGCAGCAGCCTTCAGGCAGCTCGGAGGGAAGCGGTACCATGCCCGGAATGGAAGGGAGCCTTTCGCTGTCGTGATTGCCGAGAAGCGGAGCGCAGGCCATGAGCCCCTGCGAGTAGGGGTGAAGGGGGCGTTCAAAGAAGGCGGCGACGGGGGCCTGTTCCATGAGCTCTCCGGCATACATGACGGCCACGTCGTCCGCAGCCTCCGCCACCACGCCGAGGTCGTGGGTGATGAGCAGAACGCCCATGTCGCGTTCCCGGGCCAGCCTGCCGAGCAGGCGCAGAATTTGTCCCTGAATGGTGATGTCGAGGGCCGTGGTGGGCTCGTCGGCCAGAAGCAGTCTGGGAGCGCAGGCAAGGGCCATGGCGATCATCACCCGCTGGCGCATGCCGCCGGAAAACTGATGCGGATAGTCGTTCAGCCTGCGTCGCGCGTCGGGTATGCCCACGAGCTCCAGAAGGTTAACGGCTTTCTCTTCGGCGGCGCGTCCGTGCAGGCCTTCATGGATTTCCAGAGGCTCCGCGAGCTGTTTTCCGATGCGGAGCACGGGATTCAGGGAGGTCATGGGCTCCTGGAAGATCATGGAAATGTCGCGTCCCCGTCGCGAACGCATGGCCTTTTCATCAAGCGTCAGCAGATCCTCGCCGTCGAAAAGCAGCGAGCCGGAAGTCACGCGTCCCGGAGAGGGGAGCAGACGCATGATGGAAAAGGCGGTCATGCTCTTGCCTGAGCCGGATTCGCCCACAAGACAGAGCGTGCGTCCCGGGAAAAGCTGAAAGCTGACATCGCGTACGACGGGGGTGGAGCCGAAGGAGACGGTAAGATGCTGAACGTCAAGCAGAACGGACATAACTCTGGCCGGGAAGAAAGGTGAAAGGGGAGTCCCGTGCTTTGGGGACACGGGCAAAGGCATCGGCCGACTATGACACAGCTTGAAAACAGGGGCAAGAGAGGCCTGCTATGATTTGACAAGGCGGCGACGTGAGTTTAGCTTGTTGAAACCGCATTTCGTATCGGGATATTCAGGGCGAAGTCGTTTCACGACAGCATGCCCGAGAAGTCAGGCGGAACGTTTCCTGTGCCGGACCTGCGCTCTGAAGCTTCCGATGCGAGGAGAACAACCCTCAGCATTAAGGATGTTTTTATGAGCATACCTCTTCGTTCTCTTCCTGTAGGTACCAAGGCACGCATAGCTTCTGTACGCGCCGACGGGGAACTGGGGCGTCGCATTCGCGACATGGGACTGGTGCCCGGAGCCGAAGTGGAAGTGATAGGCCGCGCTCCTCTGCGTGACCCCGTAGCCCTCCGCCTGCCGGGCTTTACCCTGAGCCTGCGCAACAATGAAGCTGATTTCATTCTGGTGGAGAAGGTAGACTGATGTCCTATTTTCATCATTCCGATGACGGGCGGCCGAGCAGCAGCCTGCCCACGCTTGCGCTCGCCGGAAATCCGAATTCCGGAAAAACAACGTCGTTCAATGCCCTCACCGGCGCCCGTCAGCATGTGGGCAACTATCCCGGCATCACCGTGGAACAGAAGGAGGGCATCGCCCACTGCGACGGCGAGGCCATACGCATCATAGATCTTCCCGGCGCGTATTCCCTTACGGCCTACACGCAGGAAGAGCGGGTGGCGCGTCGCGTCATAGGCACGGAAAAGCCTCTGGCCGTCATGGCGCTGCTCAACGCCGGCGCGCTTGAGCGCAATTTGTATCTGGTCGTTCAGCTCATGGAAATGGGCGTTCCCGTGTCCGTCGGTCTCAACATGATGGACGAAGCCCGCGCCATGGGCATGAGCATCGATGTGGCCGAGCTCTCCGCGCGTCTCGGCGTGCCGGTGGTGGAAACCGTGGCCAGAACCGGTGAAGGCCTGCAGGAATACCTGCGTGAGACTCTGGCCTTCAGCCGGAAGTTCGAGGGAAAGCCCTGGCAGCCTCTGTGCATATCCTACGGGCCGGACCTCGACCCAGTGCTCAAGCATCTGACCGAGTCCCTCGACGAGGAGGGCGTGGGCTGCGCTCCCTATCCCACCCGCTGGCTGGCACTGAAGCTTCTGGAAAACGACGAGGAGATTCTCTCCGAGCTCAGTCACGACAAGCCCGAGGTCATGGCGCACGTGAAGGAACACATCGACGAGGTCGAGGCCCATCTGAAGGTCACCCTCGGCACGAGCGCCGAAGCCATCATTGCCGACTACCGCTACGGGTACATAAGCTCGCTTCTGCGCGGCGTTCTGACAAGACGCGACGACATCGCCCAGCGCATGGATCTGTCCGACAGGGCGGACCACATTCTGACGCATCAGTTCATGGGGCCGCTCATCATGCTCGCCATCATGTACCTCATGTACCGCATCACCTTCACGCTCGGCGAGATACCCATGCAGTGGGTGGAATCGCTCTTTGCCTGGCTGCGCGACATCGTTGACAGCAACATGGCCGACGGCGTGCTCAAGTCCATGATAACGTCGGGCATCATCGACGGCGTGGGCGGCGTCATGTGCTTCGTTCCGCTCATTCTGCTCATCTTCATGCAGATAGCCATTCTGGAAGACTCCGGCTACATGGCGCGCATGGCCTACATGCTGGATAGAATTTTCCGCATTTTCGGTCTGCACGGCGCTTCCGTGGTGCCGTACATCCTCGGAGGCGGCATTGCCGGCGGCTGCGCCGTACCGGGCATCATGGCCGCGCGCACGCTGAGAAGTCCCCGTGAAAAGCTGGCCACGCTGCTCACGGTTCCCTTCATGGCCTGCGGCGCCAAGCTTCCCGTGTTCATCGTCTTTTCCGGCGTGTTCTTCCCCGGCAACGAGGCCCTCGTCATGTTCGGGCTCACGCTCACGGGCTGGGTCGTGGCCATGCTGGCCGCGAGGTTCCTGCGTTCTTCCTTCATCAAGGGACCGGCCACGCCCTTCGTCATGGAACTGCCCCCCTACCGCATGCCCACGCTTCAGGGCATGGTCATCCATGCCGGCGAGCGCACCTGGGAATATCTGAAGAAGGCGGGCACCGTCATTCTTGCCATATCCATCGTGGTGTGGGCGGCCATGGCCTATCCCGGACTGCCTGAAGACAAAGTGCAGGCGCACGAAACCACGCTGGCCGCGCTTCAGAGTCAGCTCGACGCGGCGCAGCCCGGCTCCGAAATGCGGCAATCCGTCGAGGCCGCCATGCATGCGGAGATAGGACGGTTCAATGAAGACACGCTCCGGCATACCGTGGCCGGACGCATCGGCGCCGCCATGGAGCCGCTGACCCGTTACGCCGGTTTCGGCTGGGAGGCCAACGTCTCCCTGCTCGGCGGACTGGCGGCCAAGGAAGTCATCGTGACCACTCTCGGCACGGCGTATTCCATGTATGACGCGAATGAGGAATCCGGCTCTCTTGCGCAGTTCATCGCCAGGGACAAGAGCTGGAACATTCCCTCCGTGGTGTCTTTCCTGCTGTTCGTGCTTTTGTACGCACCCTGCTTCGTGAGCCTCGTCACCATCCGCACGGAGACGGGATCCGTAAAGTGGGCCCTGTTCAGCTTCGTGTTCAACACCTGCGTGGCCATGGTCGTGGCCACGGCGGCCTATCAGATCCTGTCCCGCTGGTAACGAAATCTGTCCGGTGTAAAAAAAGCGGCCGTCTTCCGAAAGAAGACGGTCGCTTTTTTATGTTTTGGTAAGATGCGTCCATGAGCGGCGCTCAGGCGGCACCGGAGGCATGACTTGCCGCCGTTCCGAGACGCTGGCGCGTTCAGGCACGCATGCCGCTAGAGACGGCTGATGGCGTCGGCCAGATCGTCGAGCCAGGGGCTCTTGACCGCTTCGATGGCGCCCTGATCGCAGGCCTTGGCGATGGCCGGATCGATGGGCAGGCGGGCGGTGTGCTCGATGCCGTACTGCCTGGCGATTTCCTCAAGATGGCTTTCGCCGAAGATGTACTGGCGCTTGCCGCAGTCGGGGCATACGAAGTAGGACATGTTTTCCACAAGACCGACGACCGGGATGTTCAGCCCGTCGAGACGGGCCATGTTCACGGCCTTTTCCACGATCATGGACACGAGTTCCTGCGGAGAGGTGACGATGACGATGCCGTCGATGGGCAGGGACTGGTAAACCGTGAGCGGAACGTCGCCGGTTCCCGGAGGCATGTCGACGAACATGTAGTCCACGTTGTTCCAGATGACCTCGGACCAGAACTGCGTGACCACGTTGGCGATGACAGGACCGCGCCACACCACGGGATCGGTGTCGTGTTCCAGCAGAAGGTTCATGGAGGCAATGTCCACGCCGGTGGCGGAGCGGACGGGGTTCAGGCCGAGCTGCGTGCCGGACATGCGCTGCGTGAGTCCGAACAGACGGGGGATGGAAGGCCCGGTGATGTCGGCATCAAGCACGGCGGCATGGGAGCCGCGGCTCTGCATCTTGGAGGCGAGCAGGCCCGTGACGAGGGACTTGCCGACGCCGCCCTTGCCGCTCACGACGCCGATGACCTTCTTTACGGTGGAGAATTTGTGAAGCTTCACCTTCATGTCGACAGGTTCGGTGCGTTCCGCGCAGTCCTGGCCGCAGCTGCCGCACTTGTGATCGCAATCGCTCATAGTAAGACTTCCTTTTTGTACCGGCGGACGGTTCGCCGGGTGATGTGCGTCCCTTTCCTATAGTTCTTTCCGCTGGGTCTGACAAGTCGGGAGACGATTTGTTCCTTTGCGGCGCGGCAGAAAATTCATGGCGCTGAAGGAGCAGGGGAGGTCGGATGCATAAAGAAAAAGAGCCGTGGGCGAGGGAGCCTTGCGCAGGCGGCGTTTTTTTCTTGACGCCGCTGTTCCGGGACGTAAGGTTCGGTCATGGCCGGCGCATTCTGTACCGGCCGGCAACGTTTTCGGAGAGCGTATGATTCTTTTTGAATTTCACGATGCGGCGGGCAACGTCCACCCCTTTGAAACCTATGCCGAGGCCGAGGCCTTCGCTCTGGGCACAGGCCATGTGTTCGTGACCAGCCGCAGCGTCATGGAAGGCTCGGATGCCCGGATTTCCTATTTCGTGGCCGCAGGCGACGTACCGGAAGGCGTGACGGACAGAAATGAGCTTTTTCCCATTCTGCTGGCCAGATACCCGGAATGGAAGGAGCCCCGCATCATGCCCGTGATGAGCGTGAATGCGGACGGGACGGACCGCTGAGCCTTTGGAAAAGCGGGCCGTCCCGGGAAGCGGCGGCGGGTGGAAGGCCCCGGACAGGAGCGTCGTGCAGCACGCCTGGCGTTTTCCGCAGTCAGAAAGACGGTTTCGGGACGCTGTCTCTTCCGTCGAGGGAAAGACGGGAGGGAGCGTTTGTTCGGGCGGACGGTCAGTTTCCTTCGCGCATGGCCGCGCGCACGGCGCGGACTTTGTCCGCAATGTCCGGTGCCCCTACAAGCTCGGAAACCAGAGCGCAGCACGTTGCGCCGCGTCTTGTCACCTCTGCGATGTTGTGCTCCTTGATGCCTCCTATGGCCACAAAGGGAAGGCGGATGTTGGCGACCACCCATTCAAGATAGGAAAGTCCCACAGGCGCGCACACGTCTTCCTTGGTCTGCGTGGCAAAAATGGGGCCGACGCCTATGTAGTCGGCTCCGGCGGCCACGGCGGCCTTCGCCTGTTCGGGGCTGTGCGTGGACAGACCTATGATCTTGTCCGGTCCGAGAAGACGCCGCACCTCGGGCACGGGCAGGTCGTCCTGTCCCACATGAACGCCGTCCGCGTCCACCAGCATGGCGATGTCCACGTGGTCGTCGATGATGAAGCACGCTCCGGCTTGAGCGGTGAGGCGGCGGAGCGTCCGGCATTCTTCAAGCATCACGCCTGCATGGGCGTGCTTTTCGCGGTACTGCAGTATCTTCACCCCGGCATCAAGCAGAGCTCGGGCCTGTTCCTCCACGCTGCGCCCGAGGGCGAGACGGGAATCGGTAAGGGCGTAGATGTCGGTTTGTCCGGGAAGTATGCGGGCCATGGCAAATCCTTAAAGTAAAGCTTCAATGGTTCCGTTGAGCAGCCATTCCAGAGCCGCATCGGCCTGCATGGCGGCACACTGCATGACGCGGGGAGCGAGAGGAGGCCTGTCGGCGACGTCGGTCTTCATGTCGCCCACCACGATGATGCGGCCGAGGCTGCGGCGCGTCATGGCGCATCCGCCGAAGCCGCCCATGCCCGAGCCGCAGATGACGGTTTTTTTTGCGGCAGCGGCGGCCGAGACGAAAAGCGCCTTTGTTTCGGCACGGTCCAGAGCCTCGATCCAGAGGTCCGCCGCATCGAGCAGCGGGGGAATGTTGTTCCTGTCCAGCCAGAGCCTGCGGGCATCCACGTCCAGATCGGGATTCAGACAGAGAAGCTGCTCCTTGAGGGCCTCGGTCTTGGCGCGTCCCACGTGGGCGGGGAAGTAGTGCTGCCGGTTGAGATTGGAAGGTTCCACGATGTCGCCGTCGATGACGATGAGATGGCCCACGCCGGAGCGGGCGAGCATCACGGCCGCGTTGGAGCCGAGTCCGCCCGCTCCGGCAATGCCCACGCGGGCGGACTCGAGCCTGATTCTCTGCGCTGCCGTAAAGCAGGAAAGAGCACCTTCAAGCATGGCTAGAAGTCGCAGGCTTCCCAGTCCTTGGCCACGGCCTGATAGCCCAGAGCGGCAAGGTCTCGGGTCATTTCCTGCACGGGGCGGTGGTCGGAAATGTCGAACTGACCGGAGTTTTCCGCCTCCACGACGCGTCCGCCCACGGCCGTGGACACGCCCGCGGACACGCGGGTGACGCCGATGGGAACGATGTGGTTGCGCATGTCGGCGCTTTCGCGGCTTGACACGGTGATGCCGCAGCGCGGCAGAAAGCAGCGCAGCGCGGTGATGTACTGGACGAACTTTCTGTCGTCCACGCCGTGCTTCACCTCGAAGCTGCCTTCGTGCGGGCACATTCTCGGCACGGAAAGTCCGATGTCCGTTCCGGGGAAGTGCTTTTGCAGCCACCAGGCGTGCAGGCCAGTGCAGAAGGCGTCGTGAATGAACTCGTCAAGTCCCATGAGCGCGCCTATGCCCACGCTGTGCATGCCGGCCTTCGCCGCACGGGCGGGCGTGTTGAGCCGCCACAGAAAGTCGTGCTTGGGACCTGCCGGATGCAGCCATGCGTACAGCTCGGGATTGTAGGTTTCCTGGAACATGGTCATGCTGTCCACGCCGTTTCGTATGAGCAGGCGGTATTCATCCAGCGTGAGGGAATATACCTCCACGCCCACGGAGGCGAAGCGCGGCTTGATGCGCTTCGCCACGTCCGCAATGTACTCGGGAGAGGCGATGTGACGGGCGTCGCCGGTGAGCAGAAGAATGTGGCTTATGCCTGCGTCGGCCAGAGCGAAGGCTTCGGCCTCCGCTTCGTCCACCGAGAGGTGACGGCGTTTTTGATGGTTGTCGGCATTGAAGCCGCAGTAGCGGCAGTGGTTCGTGCAGATGTCGGAGACGTAGAGGGGCGAGAAGATGTTGACGGCACGGCCGAAGAAACGCAGCGTGATTTCCCGGGAACGGCGGGCCATCTGTTCGAGGTAGGGTTCCGCCGCCGGGGAGAGCAGCGCCATGAAGTCTTCGGGACGAAGCGCATCCTTTTGGAGTGCGGCAAGCACGTCGTGTTCCGTGGCCTTTGCGGCCAGTTCCGCGCGGCGTTCTCTGGGCCACTCGGCCAGACATTCGTCGAAGTGCGCCTCGCCCGGCGCGAAGGTATCAGCCAGAACGGGAGTATCCATAAGCATTGTGCCTTTATGTTGCGTTGCGGGAGCGTTTGTCGGAAGCCCGCTCCCTTTCCTGATCCGCGCGGGCGGATCGCAGCGAAAGGGGACGGAGGTCTCGCCGTCGCCCGGGCGTGACGGAAGAGTCGGCCGACATGAGGCGTTCTTTCGTCCGCCCGGACCCTCAGAAGCGAGAAGACGGCGGGAAGATCCCCTGATCGCAGAGTTCAGTGTTCGTCAGACCGGCGCGCAGAGGAGCGGCGGGACGACGGGGGCCGGCGCTGCGTCTTGTCAGCGCAAAAAGCCCGTGAGGGGAGAAGAGGCCACGGCTCCGCCGCTGTGCACGGCGCCGGCTCCGGCAAGGTAGGCGGCGCGACCGGCTTCCACGGCGCGGCGGAAGGCCGAGGCCATGGCGACGGGATCGTCGGAAGAGGCGATGCCGGTGTTGACGAGGCAGGCGGCTGCGCCCATTTCCATGGCTTCGCAGGCCTGGGAAGGACGGCCTATGCCGGCGTCCACTACGATGGGCAGTTCTATTTCTTCAATGAGAATGCCTATCATCTCCCTGGTGCGCAGGCCCCTGTTGGTGCCGATGGGAGCACCGAGGGGCATGACGGCCGCGGCTCCGGCGTCAACGCAGGCGCGGGCCACATAGAGGTCGGGATTGATGTAGGGCAGGACGGTAAAGCCTTCCTTCGCCAGAACTTCGGTGGCCTTTGCGGTTTCGTAGCCGTCGGGCAGAAGGTGACGGGTGTCGGATATGACCTCGATCTTTATCCAGTTGCCGCAGCCTGCGGCACGGGCGAGACGGGCGAGTCGCACGGCCTCTTCGGCGTTGCGCGCGCCGGACGTGTTGGGAAGCAGCCGCATGGAGGAGGGGATGTGCCCCATGACTCCGGCGCCGCTTTTGTCCACGCGGCGCATGGCCACGGTGATGACCTCGGCGGCGCTGGCTTCGCATACGGCCGGGATGAGGGCGTCGTCACGGTATTTTCCGGTGCCGATGAAGAGACGGCTGTCAAGTTCAACGCCGCCGATGACAAGCTTGTCGGACTGCTGCATATTAACCTCCTCCCACAAAGTGCAGGAGCTCCAGGCTGTCGCCCGGGTTGAGACGCACGGCAGCGAAGTTGTCTCTGGCAACGATGTCGCGATTGAGTTCGGCGACGACGACGCCGGGGTCGATACCGCGTCCGATGATGAGGTCGAGCAGGGTGAGGCCTTCGGTGATTTCTTCAGGTTCGCCGTTGACAGTGATGCGCATGGAAACCTCGCTGTGATGAAAAAAAACGTCCACCAAAGGGGGTGGACGTGAGGCTTCCTGCAAGGAAACCGAGCTTCCCTTCGGCAGTGCTGACTGCATCAGGTTCCAAGGGTCAGAGGCATTATCCTCTTTCTCAGCCGTAAGGCTCCCCTAGCTGGTGAACGGGTTGTTTTTAAACCCGGCGACTTTTTTTGGCAAGGAAAATTTCGGAGGGCGGTCTCAGGCAGGACTGATGAACGTTCCGCGATCTGAGGCTCCAGTACAGGGGAACCATCCACAGATACAGGGCGAAGACGATGATGGCCGGGTCCTGCTGCAGGGTGAGGCTGCACATGGAAAAGGCGATGCTCCAGGGCAGAACGGCGGAGAGCAGAACCACGCTGTTTTCCAGATACATGGCCATTTCCCGGCGGTTGTGCTGGGCATGGGCGCAGAGCTGACGCGTGAGAATGATGGAGAGGGTCTGGTTGCAGGAAAGTCCTGTGGTGAGAAGTCCCACGAGGGCCGTGGTCCGGAAGGCGCCGATGCGCGCTGCCGTGCGCTCCACCATGTTTTCAAAGCTGTTCAGGAGTCCTGATCTTTCAAAAAGCGCGGAATAGGATGAGGATATGGCCACAATGGCGACCACGTTGACCATGGAGATGATGCCGCCGCCCCTGAGCATGGCGATGTCGTCGACGGGCGGGCGGTAGCCGAGCAGCATGGTGGAGGCAAGAGCGGAGAGAGAGCAGTGCTGAAAGACGAGAGAAGCACCGCAGGCCAGTACGATGCTGGCGGCCATGGCGATTTTCACGTCTATGCGCAGGAGCCCGAAAACGAGAACGACGACGGCCGGAAGCAGCACCCACGCGTTGAAGGTGAAGTTTGCGCGCAGGGCGTCGGTGGCACCTTCGGGCATGACGTGCTCAGGCCCGAGAAGGGAAAGCAGGGCATATCCCGCGCAGGTGAGCAGAAAGGGCGCGGCGCCGCTTCTGAGCATTCTTTTGAAGTTGCCGTAAATGTCGGTGTGGGTGAGGGCGCATACGAGCGCCGCGCTGGAGGACATGGGGGAGCAGCGGTCCCCCACGTACACGCCGCTCAGAATGGCCCCGCCCACGAGCACTTCGTTGAAGCCTGCCGTGTGCGCCATGAGCATGCACACGACGCCGAGCGTGCTCACGGTGCCGAAGGCCGTGCCGATGAGGGAGCTCAGCGCCGCGCAGAGCAGAAAGCTCCAGAGCACGAAAAACGTGGGGTTGATGAGGGAGAGCGCCCAGTCGATGAGCATGGGAATGGTGCCGCTTATGCGCCAGGCGCCCGTGAGCATGCCTATAAGCGTGAATATGGTGAGGATGTTGGCTATGCGCCTGACGCCTCGCAGAAGCAGCCGGACGATCTCGGGGAAGGCTATGCCCGTGCTGCGGGCGTGAAGGCTGAAGCAGACCACGCCGAATCCGAGGGCCCAGAGCAGGGAAAGGCCTGCGGCAAGGCAGAGGACAAGACCGGCGACAAAGAGGCCGAGCGTGACGATCTGGCCGCGCGAGACGCGGCCGGCGGAAGAGAATGAGAATGGCATGATGACGTCCGGAAAGGGAGGCGGCGGGAAAATCAGGCGAAATCGTCCGGCAGAGCCACCACGGCGAGGCCGTTTTCATCGGCAAGCCGCAGGGCTTCCTCGCGGTCGAAGAACAGGGTCTTGTCTGCCTGAATGGCCAGGGCCGCATAATGGTGCTCCACCAGATTGCGTATGGTGGCAAGCCCCACGGAAGGCAGATCGACGCGTTCGTCCTGTCCGGGCTTCACCATCTTGATGGCGACGCATCCTTCGCCGCCGAGCTCGGCCCCGCGGCGTATGGTGGCGTCCGTGCCTTCAAGACATTCCACGGCCATGACCATGCCTTCGCGCACGATGAGGCACTGACCGATGTCGAACGCGCCCATGCTGCGGGCGATGGGCCAGCCGTAGCGGATGTCCTTCCATTCCTCCTCGGTGGGGGCGCGGCGGGTGAGCGTTCCGCCGGGGGCCCGCAGGCCCGGTGCGAGATCGGCGGAGGCGACGATTCGTATGCCGTCCTTTTCTATGTCGGCCATGATGGCGCGCAAAAGCGCGTCGTCGCCTTTTTTCTTCAGCGAGAAGAGGAGCTTGGCGGCCCGCCAGTCGGGACGGAATTCCAGAGCCTTGGGCTTGCTGATGGAACCGGCCATGCAGACGCGCGAAACTCCGTGCTCCTTGAAGAAGCTGACCATGCGGCCGAGCTGCCCCAGGTGGAGCAGTTCGAACACGTCGGCGCATGCGGCGGTGGCGGGGTCGGTATGCCCCTGAAAGCCGCAGATGATCACGCCGAGACCTGCGGCTCGGGCCTGCTGTGCCACAAGGCGGGGAAACTGTCCGCCGCCTGCGATGATGCCGATATTCTCTGCCATGGGAACTCCGGATGTGAAAAAAATCGGAGGCAGTATACGCCCATCCCCTCGGCTCTGCAACCATGACGCGTTCCGCTTTTCCGGACGCGCGGCGGAAGGGAGAATCCCTTCCTGGCGCGGAGCTCTTCTACATCGACTCTTGCCCTTCGTGCATTATCCTTGTATAAATGGAGCCTTCCAACGTGTGTCCGGGACCGGTTCCCGAGTTTTTCGGGGGCGAAGTCTGCGGATTTGTTGCGGCCGATCGTCAAAAGGCCGCGCATGACGGGCCGGCCCTGTCGGCCATGAAAGGTTTTGCCATGAACATTGCTCACAAGATTATCAGTGCCCACCTGGTGGAAGGGGAGATGATCCCCGGAAAGGAAATCGGGCTTCGTGTGGATCAGACGCTTACGCAGGACGCCACGGGCACCATGGCCTGGCTTCAGTTTGAAGCCCTGGGCCTCTCTTCCGTTCGTACCGAGCTTTCGGTAAGCTATGTGGATCACAATACGCTGCAGATGGGGTTCCGCAATCCCGACGACCATCGCTTCCTGCGCACGGCGGCGCAGCGCTTCGGCGCGGTGTACTCCGCTCCCGGCACCGGCATCTGTCATCAGCTTCATCTGGAAAACTTCGCCCGGCCCGGCCGCGTGCTTCTCGGATCCGACAGCCATACCCCCAACGCCGGCGGCATGGGCTGTCTCGCCATGGGCGCCGGCGGTCTTTCCGTGGCCCTTGCCATGGCCGGGGAACCCTAC
>NZ_CAJJIC010000054.1 GCF_905187505.1 uncultured Mailhella sp. | reverse complement strand
CGTGGGCAACAAGACGCAGACCCTCATGGTCTACCTGCAGGACTTCATCGGCCAGTACAACTCCTATCTGCAGGGCGCGAACACGCAGATCGCCAACGCCAACCAGACGCTCACCAACCTCGCCCGCGGCCAGTAGACCGGTCAGCCTCCTTAGTTCCTTCTAAAAACACTTCATTTTCTCAGGATGGGAAATACCATGGCAGAATCCACTCCTCTCAGTGACAACGACATTGCCGCCATCATCAATGCACTGAACAAGGGCGCCAGCATCGGCGACGTGTGCAACGTGACGGACGAGCAGATGGAAGGCCTCTATGCCCTTGCCTACAATCTCTACACCTCGGGCAACTTCGCCGATGCCGGCACCGTGTTTCAGGCGCTGTGCCTCTACAGGCACAAGGAAGACCGTTTCTGGCTCGGCCTTGCCGGCTGCCGTCAGGCGCAGGGAGATCTGAAGGGAGCCATCGACGCCTATGCCATGGCGGGCACCGTTGATCTTCTGCGCAACCCCATACCTTTTCTCTTCGCCGCCAAGTGCTACATTCAGCTCGGAGACAGAGAAAACGCCATCGGCGCTCTCAAGGGACTGCTCACTCTGGGAGAGGAAACGAATCCCCAGCACGCAGACTGCCACAGAAAGGCCCGCGCGCTGCTTACCATGCTCAATGCAAGCGAGTAAATCATGGTTGATTTCAACACCATAGACAGTACAAACAGAACAAGCTTCTACTCCTCTGCCGACGGTCCTCAGAAAGCCGCCTCCGGGACCTTTGCGAACTCCGCGGTTCCCGATTCCACGGAGCAGGAGCTTCAGGCTCTGCTTTCCGAACTCGGCATACCCGATCTTCCCATCTCCTCCAGCGCCCTTTCCCTCGACACACTGCTCAACGCCATAGGAGACGACGTACGGCGGCAGGCCTGCCGGGACGGCGTCGCCAGTCTGGAACTCAAGGGTGAACAGCAGGCGGAGATCAACGAGAAGGAACTTCAGGAAATCGCCGACCGCCTGGAAGAAATGAAGAAGAAATCCGTGGCCAACGCATTTCTCAAGGCCTTCAAGATCATCGGGGCCATCGTGGGAGCCATTGCCTCTGCGGCCAGCATCGTGGCCGGAGCGCTTACGGGCAATCCTCTGCTCATTGCCGCAGGCGTCGTGGGCATGGCCATGACCGTGGACAGCGTGGTTTCCCTTGCCTCCGACGGAAAGTACAGCCTTGCCGCGGGATTCACGGAGCTCGGCAAGAAGATGGGCATGAGCGACGAAGCCGCCCAATGGTTCGGCTTCGGCGTGAACATGGCCTTCATGGTGGGTTCCATAGCGGTCAGCTTCGGCGCGGGCTTCGCCTCCAGCGCCGGCAGCATCGCCAATGTCGCGGGCCAGACGGCACAGAAGGCCGCCCAGATAACGAGCCTGGCTTCCAAGGTGTCCAACATTGCCTCCGGCGCGGTGAGCATGGGATCGGGAGCCGCCACCATAGCCGGCGCCGTGTTCGACTACAACATCTCGCAGAGTCAGGCCGACAGCAAGGAGCTTGAAGCCATTCTGGAACGCCTCCGCGAAGCCATCAAGATGGATCGCGATCTCGTGGAGTCGGAGATGGAACGGGCCAACGACCTCATGTCGAAAGTCAGAGAAATCGTCGGAGAATGCGCGGAAACCCAGAGTGCCATTCTGGGAGCTTCTCCCGCCATGGCCTGACCGGAAAGGTCAGAGAAAAGGATGATTCCATGCCCATAGACAGCGTAAACAATCTCGTCGGATTCGACCAGCCTCTGTACGACATTCTGAAGAGCGCCTATACGAAGGCCACGGGCAAGACCGACAGCGACTTTGAACAGCTTGTCCTTGCCACCTCACAGAACGGCAAGCTCTCCTTCATGGAGACCGTGGACGAAATCCGCGACCTGCTGCCGGATCCGCTCGGCAAGGCATCCTCCTGTGCCGGAGTCGTTGCCCTCCCCTCCTTCGGCAGCACCTACCTCGCACTGATAACGGAAATGAGCTCGGAAGAACGCCGACGGAACGCCGAAATGCGCGCCCTTCAGACGGAGGAAATGGTTTCCCAGATAGAGAAGCAGGCCGACACCATACGCGACAAGGCCATAGTTCAGCTGGTCACGGGAGTCGTCACCGGAGCTTTGAGCATAGCCCAGGGCGCGGCATCCATAGGCATCATGTCCAAGGGCATTGCAGACAGCGAACAGACCGCCAAGAATGCCTACAAATCCTCCATCGAGACCTCCACGGGCGGCGGAACGAAAGCCATCGTCGGCGAGCAGGCCATGAACGCCACGCTGGAGAAGGCTCAAAACGCCTCCACTCTGGCCAGACAGCAGGCCGACATGATGCTCAACACCAGAGTGCAGGCCTTCAACTCCTCCATGGGCGGACTGAACAGCATTCTCGGCAGCATAGGCCAGTGCGTGAGCACCATGTACGACGCCGCCCTCAAGGAATCGGAAGCAGACGTGGAACGCATCCGTGCCCAGCAGCAGAATCTGGAAAGTCTGGACGAAGCCCTGAAGACGCTCATCCAGAAGGCCATCAGTTCGCAGGAAACCATTCAGCAGAACATAAACCAGACCAGAACCAAAATTCTGGGCTGACAACAAATTCCGGAGAGGCGCCCCCTCTCCGAAGCCCGGACGACATTTTCCCCGCCTTCGCCCGCACGTCCCGGAGCACAACGCATTTGACAGCCATCGGCAAAAGTCACTAGAGTAGGAAAAATTCAGGAGATTGTCATGACGTCGCCTCTTCAGCCGACCGCCGACATCATCACCCGGGCTGCAGGATGGAAACAGGCCATCCCCGATGACGACGGAGTTTTCCGCTTTTCTCTGGAAGGCGGCCTGAACTTCGAACTGTTCTCGCCCGAAAACAGCACCGGCATACTGCTTGCTGTGCTTGAGAGCGTTCCCCGGCAGAACGACGAACAGGCGGAAGACGTCATCCGGCGAATGGCCGCTCTTGCGGCCGGATGCATGAAAAAGCGCCGTTCCGTGTTCAGCATCGGCGAAAGAGGCTTTGAGCTGTATCGCACCTTCCGCATTGCAGACGTTTCGGAAAATACTCTGACTGCCGAAGTACGCGACTTTCTTAACGACCTCGCCTGGTGGAAAAAACAGTTTTCCCACTCCGCTTCCGCCCCAAGCCAGCAACGGACGTCACCGTTCAGCTTCTCCTTCGGCGACTTCTTTTCCGACGGCTCCCTTCAAGGATGACTATGCGGCCCTTCCCTCACGCTTCCGCCTTCCGGCGCTTCTTCTTCCGTTCCCTCGGACGAATCGGTCTGTCCGGCCTGTGTCTTCTGTGCTTCTGTGCCGCCGCTCTGGGGGCCGGTCCCTTCCGGCATCCCTTTTCCTACTATGCCGATCATCAGGAACTCGGAACGGTGCTCATGAGCTTCGCTCAGGCCGAGGGGTACACGGCCTCCATTTCGCCCTCCGTCAAGGGAACCATGAGCGGAAGGTTTCAGAACGTGGATCCCATGACCTTCCTTACAGGAATGCAGAACGCCTTTGACGTGAGCTGGTATACCCTGGGCCGCACCCTGCATTTCTATGCCGCAAAAGAAAGCACGAGAACCTTCATTTCTCCCCGCACCGGCACGGCAAGGCAGCTTTACAACGCGCTCAGGAATTCCTCGGTGTTCTCCCCTCAGCTTCCCCCTTCGCTGGGAGAAGCGGGAGATGTCATTTCCGTGTCCGGCCCCCCGGAATACCTCGATCAGATACGCAGCGCCGTGGCCGCCTTTGAAGCCTCGCAGACGGAACAGATCGTCATGCGGGTCTTTCCGCTCAAGCACGCCTGGGCCGAAGACATGACCGTGAGCAGCATGGACAAGACCGTCACCGTCCCCGGCATTGCCTCCATACTCCGGGCCATGGTCATGGGTTCTCCCGTTTCCGGCACGCGCGTCACGCAGGAAAAGGCCACCGTGGAAAAGCTCGGCGGCAAGGGGCTGTCCGCCCTCGGCAACGTGGAAAGCACCGTGCCTCAGCCGGAAGCCGCGGCCACGCCCGTCAGCACCGGCAGCATCAGCATCATGGCCGACCCGCGCGTCAACGCCGTTCTCGTGAGCGACGCAGCCTACCGCATGCCCTACTACGCCCAGGTCATCAAGGATCTGGACAAGCCCGTGGAGCTTGTGGAAATCCATGCCGCCATCGTGGACATAGACACGGACTTCAAGAGAGAGCTCGGCATCGCCTTTCAGGGCTCGGGCAACAACAGCGACGGCTGGAGCGGAGGCGGCACGATCTCAGGGTCCACCACAGGCGGCACCGGCATGCCCTCTCCCGGCGTCATCGACAGCGCCGGAATGACGCTCTCCACCATCTATACGCACGGCAGCGACTTTTTCCTTGCCCGCATCCAGGCTCTGGAAGAAAACAACGAAGCCCGAGTGCTGGGCCGCCCCTCCGTGCTCACGGTGGACAACATTCAGGCCACGCTGGAAAACACCACAACCTATTACGTGGAAGTGGAAGGCTATCAGGCCGTGGATCTGTACAAGGTCGAAGCCGGCACCGTCCTGCGCGTCACGCCGCACATCATCCGGGAAAACGGCGAAACCTCCATCAAGCTTGCCGTCAACGTGCAGGATGACCAGGACAACAGCAGCAGCGTCACCACGAACAGCGGCGTGCCGCCCATCAAGCAGACGAAAATCAACACGCAGGCCATCGTCAACGCCGGACAAAGCCTGCTTATAGGCGGATATTACTACGAGCAGAAAGGCGAGGATGAAAGCGGCGTGCCCGTGCTCATGCACATTCCCGTCATCGGCAACCTTTTCAAGACCAAGGCTAAACAGAGCAAGCGCATGGAGCGCCTCATTCTCATCACGCCCCGCATCGTTCAGCTCAACGACAACAACGTTCCCCCTCAGGCGGAGGACCCCACCTTCCACCGTGCCGCCACGCAGGCGGACTATGAGCCGCGCGTTCCCGTCCAGCCCCGCGGTGCGGGCTGCTCCCGCTCTTCCAGCACGCCCAGGGTCTCCACGATCTCAGGCACGGAAAGGACGCTGTAAATGAACGGCGTGACGCTCAGAGTCTTTTCAGGCATCCACCTCGGCGCGGAAATAGCGCTGACGCAGGGCTCCTATGTCCTCGGCACCGACGACTCCTGCGACCTTATTTTCGAAGACTCCTCGCTGGTGGCCCGCCATGCCGTGCTGAGGGTGTCGGAAGATGAAGGCAGACCTCTCCTTTCTCTGGAGCCTCTGGACGGTCCCGTGAGCGTTGCCGGAACCAAGCTGCAGCAGGAACAGGCCGTCCCTCCCCGCCATCCCTTCCAGGCCGGTCTCGTGACTCTGGCATGGACGGATGACGCCTCGGCGGGAAGCGCCGCATGGCAGGAAGTGGAAGACCTCCTCGCCCGCATGAAAAATCCCGAGACGGCCGACCTTCAGGAACAGGCTGCGCCCCCGCTGGCAACGACGTTGGCATCGGATGCGGCCGATGCAGAAAAAAATGACGGCTCCGCACGCAGCCCTGACCTTTCTCTCGAACAATCGGAGAATGCTCCCGCCCCCTCCGCGCCACGACGTTCCTTCAAAAAGGCCGGCAGAGCGGGAGCCCTGCTTGCCTTGGTTCTTCTCGGTCTGCTTTCATTCACCTGGAACGACAAGAGCGATGAAATTTCCCGGGAAGAGCGCGTGCGCACGCTTCTCAGAGAGGCAGGCTATGAAAAGCTCAGCGTGACCGGCACGGAAAACGGCGTGACCGTCACGGGGCGCATCGCCTCCGACAGGGAGCGCGGCCGTCTGCTCAGGCTGGCACAGTTCTTGCATTTTCCCGTATATCTGGACGTGACCGTGCGCTCCGACTCCGCAGACGCGGTACGCGCCTCGTTCAACACGCTCGGTCTCTTCCCGGAAGTCACGGAGCTGCCGCCTTCGGCGCATCCGGGCCTGCTGGTCAAAGGCTACATCCAAAACGGCGTTCTGGAGGAGCAGGCGCTTACCGAAGCCATCCGCAACGTGCCGGACCTGCAGGCATCCCCCACCACAGGCAAGCCCGTGCTCGCCCTCTTCCGCGACATACGGCACGAGGAGGACGTTCAGATGCTGCTTCTTCCCGCGCTTGCGGCAGCAGGACTCGATGCGGTGAAGACGGAATACCTGCCCGGAAAGATCGTTCTGCACGGGGCCTTCACCCCGCAGACGAAGGCCGCTCTGGAAAAAACCGCGGCTGAAGTTCAGGAAAGGCTGGGGGTACCGGTACGTTTCGACATCATCAATGATTCCGAAACGCTCCAGCCCGCCAAGAGCGACAACATCTACGCCAGGGAGGAAGAAAGGCGGCCCGCGGTTCAGCCTGCCGCCTCTTCGGACAAAAGCGGCGGAGCAAGCTTCCGTGTCACGTCCGTTTCCATGGGGGCGCTCAAATTCATCACCCTTGCCGGGGGCGAACGCGTGTTTGAGGGCGGCGAGCTTCCGGGAGGCTACAGGCTGGAGAGCATTTCCGTCGACGCGCTCACCCTGAGCAGAAACAACCAGACAACCACCTACCCTCTGAGAGGTTCTCATGAGTGACTTCGTTTCCGTCCTCGACATCATGGAGAACGCCCCCTACGGAGCGCAGACCGCCGTGCAGGATGAGATCGCCGTCATGGACGCCGACCTGCGTCGCGCCATGGACAGGGGACTCACCCCGGACGACATGAAAAAAGCGCAGGCCGCAAGATCCGCCGCACAGGCCGCCGCCGTCATTCTCGACAAGCTTTTTGTCTGACAAAGGAGCATATCATGGATTCCATCAGCGGATTCAACGTTTCCCAGATGTTTGAAAATACGTTGCAGGGCATCAGCACCAAGGGGTCCGACCTCAACACGAAGATGGCGGAACTCGCCAACGGGGAGGAGCTGAGCAACGAGCAGATGATTTCCCTGCAGTTTGAAGTCGGTCAGTACAACACCATGATGGAAGCGCTTTCCACCGTGACCAAGAGCATGACCGACATGATGAAGAGCCTCGCGCAGCGCTCCAACTGACGAGGAGCGCTTGATCTTCGCCCGCACGGCGGACGAAGAACGACGGCAGGAAATGCACACGGCAGCTTCCGGCACAAGGCCCGAAAAAATCCGCCGCCGAAGACGCCCGACCGTCATCTTTACAACCCTGACAGCCCGTTGAGGACTGCCGACCGCATGGAGACATCATGCTTACCGATTCCCAGATCGCCCGACTTCTCGACATCGCCAACGCCGGGTGCCACAAGGGCCTGGTCCTTGAAGCCCGCACCATCTATGACGGCGTTCTGGCCGTCCGTCCCGCCCATGTCCCGGCGCTGATCGGACAGGCCCTCAGCCACATCGTCATAGGAGAATATGAAGAAGCCGAAAAGCTGCTTCGCAACGGCATTCTTTCAGAACATCCCGAAGACGCCGACGCGCAGGCCATGCTCGGTCTCTGTCTCTGTCTTGCCGACAAAAAAGACGAAGCCCGCGAAGTCCTCCGTCCCCTCAGCGAAAAGGACGGCAGCGCCTCGGAACTGGCCCGTTCCCTCATGGAACAGCTGGACCGGGAATAACTCTGACCGCCGACGGAGCGCGCATCCATGGACGCCGTGTCCCTTGCCTCGTCGAACCGACTTCTCGAAGCGTTCGAGCGCATGAGCCTCCCTCAGGGAGAGGGACTCGTCAGTTCCGGCCCTTCTCCCGTGCCGGATGCGCTCTCCCGTGCCTTCGAGCAGCTTCTGGAACAGCCCGACGTCCGGCCTGATGCCTCAGGAACGGCCGGACAGCCGGAGGTTCACGACGTCTCGTCGTCCGCACGGGATGCAGCGGCCGAGGACAGACGCACCGCAGAAAGTCTCTCCGCAGACCGTGGTTCCATTTCCGGGGCATCCGAAACGCCGCTTCTCACGCCCTCCGAACTCTATCGACTTCAGTTTCAGGTGGCCATGCTCCGGTTTCAGGCCGACTCCGGCTTTCAGGTCACCCAGAAGACCACGCAGGGCCTGGACTCCCTGCTCCGCAACCAGTCCTGACAAGGAAATGCCGTCATGTCGTTTTCCCGCTTCCACTGTCTTTCCGCCTCCCGCCGCCTTCTTTGCCTCATCCTTGCCGCGGCCTTTCTTCTGCTTGCCGGCTGCAAGACTGAAATCTATCAGGGGCTCAGCGAAAATCAGGCCAACACCATGCTGTCCGTGCTGCTGCGCCACGGCATTTCCGCGGAAAAGATCGCTGCCAAGAACGACTTCAGCATTGCCGTGGAAGAAAAGCAGATCGTTCAGGCGCTGGAAATTCTGAAGGAAAACAGCCTGCCCCGGGAGGATTTTCAGAGTCTCGGCCAGGTGTTCTCCGCTCAGGGCATGATTTCCTCGACAACGGAAGAACAGGCCCGGCTGGCCTATGCTCTCTCTCAGGAGCTCTCCGACACCTTTTCACGGATAGACGGCGTGCTCACCGCACGAGTGCACGTCGTGCTCGGTCAGACCGATCTCGGAACCGGCAACGTCACCCCTCCGAGTGCCGCCGTCTTTCTGCGTCACACCCCGGAATCTCAGGCGACAAGACTCATTCCCTACATCCGCGAACTGGCCGCCAACGCCGTTCCCGGGCTCATGCAGGACAGGGTCTCCGTCATGCTCGTGCCCGTGCGTGAAACGGTCAGCGTACCCATGCCCGCCGAATCCGGCGCAGCCGGAACCGACAACAGCAGACTCTATCTTCTGGCCGGACTCGCCGGTCTTCTGGCGCTGGCCTGCATCGGACTTGCCGCAGCCGCCGTCATCTATGTACGCAACCGCAGGAACAAGGCCCAGTAATTCATGGATTACCGATTTCTTGTCGAAGTCATCACGCTGAAACCCCGCCTTTTCCGGGCAATGATCGCCTTCAACCGCGAATATGCCGCCCCGGTTCCTGCGGAGCTCTCCTCGCTCGGCGGAACGTTCGCAACGCTCTGGACACGGCAGGACTTCCGGAGATCCTGGGGCCCGGCAGACCGGCAGGAGACCGGTTACTGGAATTTTTCCGAAGAGTCGCAGAGGCTGGCGCTGCTCGATGCCGACACGCTTGCAAGAGTCGGTCTTTTTTTCAGCGCCGCCGTGCACGCCGAAGAGCTTGCGCACGTCATCGCCCGCGAACAGGTGCTGGCGCTGCGCAGGGAACTCGGCGCCGACGTTCTTTCCTATGCACTCAAGCGGGGACGCTATCAGGTAGGCAGTCTGCGCCCTCTTCTGCTTGCGACGGACGTTCCGGGGGATCTGGCCGGGAGAGTCCGAACGCTTGCGGCAGCATCTCTCGGCATCGTAAGCTCAGACTGGCCCGAGCAGCTGAGAGCGCTTGCGGCATGCCGGCTTCCGCACGTCGACATGTCACCGTCGTCGGAAGAATCGTCCGTCCCGCAGCTTCGAAGGGAACCGCGCAGGGCCTTGTGGTTCACCATGAAAAAACTTCTTCTCAGGGAGGTCGCTCCGGAATGGGCTCCATGTTTCGACTAGGCGAAAGTTCCGTACGCCCCGCCGCGGGAACGAAAATCATCAAGGCTGACGAATACGCCCTCTATCTGGAGGCCTCCTCCCTGCTTGACGCCGCCCGTGAAAAGGCCGCCGCCATGGAAGCGCAGGCAGAAGAAGCCTATGAGCGCAAAAAGGAGGAAGGCTACCGCGACGGCATGGAGGAAGGCAAGCTGGAACACGCGGAAAAGATGATGGAAACCATCCTGAGTTCCGTGGAGTTCATCGAAGGCATCGAGGACACGCTGGTCAGCGTGGTCAATCAGGCCATCCGCAAGATCATCGGAGAAATGGACGGCAAGGAACGCATCGTGCGCATCGTGCGCAACGCCCTGAACAACGTCCGCGGTCAGCAGAAAGTGACGGTGCGCGTAGCGCCCGCCGACGAAGAGGCCGTCTCGCAGGCGCTTGCCGCCATGACCGCCGGCTCTTCCGGCAGCGGATTTCTTACCATCGTTGCCGACGCCCGCCTTTCCCGGGACTCGTGCATTCTGGAAAGCGAACTCGGCGTCGTGGACGCCAGTCTCGAAACCCAGCTCAAGGCGCTGGAACACGCCTTTCACAGCAAAATACGTCAGTAACGCCCGCGGAGCGCAGCCATGGCATTCGAGTACATAGGAGCTCTTCTTGAAGAAGCGGTGCAGACCACAACCCCCGTGGACGTGCGCGGCCGCGTGGAACAGGTCGTAGGCACCATCATCCGTGCCGTCGTGCCCGGCGTGAAGGTGGGAGAACTCTGCATACTCAGCAATCCCTGGGAAAATTTCACGCTGAAGGCCGAAGTCGTGGGCTTTGTCCGCAACGTGGCCCTGCTCTCTCCCCTCGGAAGCTGTCAGGGCGTCTCTCCGGCCACGGAGGTCATACCTACGGGAGAAATTCTTTCCGTTCCCGTGGGAGAAGAACTGCTCGGCCGCGTGCTCGACGGACTCGGCCAGCCCATCGACGGAGGCCCTGCGCTCAGGACCCGCCAGCACTATCCTGTTTTTGCCGAAGCGCCCAACCCCATGACGCGCAAGATCATCAGCCGACCTCTCACGCTCGGCCTGCGCGCCCTCGACGGCATGCTCACCTGCGGCGAAGGTCAGCGCATGGGCATCTTCGCCGCGGCAGGCGGCGGCAAGTCCACGCTGCTTTCGAGCATCATCAAGGGATGCTCCGCCGAGGTATGCGTTCTGGCTCTCATCGGCGAACGAGGAAGAGAAGTCAGGGAATTCATTGAAAACGACCTCGGCGAGGAAGGAAGAAAAAAGGCCGTGCTCGTGGTCTCCACCTCGGATCGTTCCTCCATGGAACGCCTCAAGGCGGCCTACACGTCCACGGCCATCGCCGAATACTTCCGCGACCAGGGCCGAAGCGTTCTGCTCATGATGGATTCCGTCACCCGCTTCGGCCGTGCTCAGCGCGAAATCGGTCTTGCCGCAGGCGAGCCGCCCACCCGGCGCGGCTTCCCGCCGTCGGTGTTTTCCGAGCTGCCCAAGCTCATGGAACGGGCGGGCAATTCCGACAAGGGCTCCATCACGGCGCTTTATACCGTGCTCGTGGAAGGCGACGACATGACCGAACCCATTGCCGACGAAACACGCTCCATTCTCGACGGACACATCGTTCTTTCGCGCAAGCTTGCCGCGCGCAATCATTACCCGGCCATAGACGTTCAGGCGAGCGTCAGCCGCGTGATGAATGCCATCGTGAGCAAGGAACACAAGAAGGCCGCCCAGAGACTCAGGCAGATTCTGGCAAAATATGCGGAAGTGGAACTTCTCGTGCAGATAGGCGAGTACAAGAAGGGGGCGGACAAGGAAGCCGACGACGCTCTCGCGCACATAGACAAGGTGAACGCCTTTCTCAAGCAGGGGCTCGGCGAAAAGAGCACGTTCGAGCAGACGCTGGAAGGACTGTTCGAGGCGGTGCGCTGATCGTGGAAGCCTATCCCCTCGCCGCTCTGCTCACCGTGCGCCGATACCGGGAGGAGAGCGCCAAACGGCGCGTGCGCAGCGCGGAAATCGCCGTCAGGGAGGCGGAAGAAAACGTGGCGCAAAAACAGCGGGAACTGGATGAGTTCCGCGTGTGGCGAAGGCAGGAAGAGGACCGGCGCTACGCGGCCGTCATGAACGTGCCCCTGAGCCTTGAACGGCTGGAACAGTTCAAGGCCGGCCTTGCAAGACTCGCCGATGAGGAGTGCACCCGGGAACAGGCCGTGCTTTCGGCAAAAAAAGAAGCGGAACAGCGTCGTGTTGAGCTTGAGGGCGCGAAAACGGCCGCAAAAATCGCCGGCAAAAACACTTCCAAAATAGAAGCGCACCGGGACATATGGAAGGAAGACGCCAAAAAGGAAGAGGAACGCAGGGAAGATCTGGAACTTGAGGAATTTCATCCCCTATCCCGCAAGGGCGCCGAAGCCGAGGGCGAAGACGCCTGACACGAAGGAGAGCAGCATGAGCAGCATGAACATCCGTTTTTCCGAGCCGGTATCTGCGGACAAAAGTCCTCACCGGGAGCGCGGCGAAAGCTCTCCTCCGCCTTGCGACAGGGAAGCCGCCGACCTTTTCATGAAGTCAATGGAAGAAAAAGCACCCGGCAGACATGACCTTGAAAGCGGCGGAACGAAAAAGGAGGAAACATCTCCAGCGCCGGACTCTTCAGCCGTTCTTTCCGGCATGACGAATCCCCTTGAAAGTCTTTTTTCAGGACGCATGGAAGAAGCGGCCCCGCCCGCGCCCGCCGCGCAGGGCCCCGAACAGGCGGATCTGGAAAAGCTGGTGGAACGCATTCTCGTGTCCACCCCGGAGCAGGGGGGACATGAGGTCAGGCTCTCTTTGGGAAGCCATGCCCTTCCCGGCACGGAAATAACGCTTCATCGCGACATGACCGGCATGCTTTCCGTCACGCTTTCAAGCTCCGACGCCTCGTCCTTCCAGACGCTGGTCTCCGCACAGGATTCGCTCAAATCCATGCTGGAAAGCCTGGAAAAAGGTAACGTACGCGTCGAGGTGACAAGAGATTCCGGCAGGGAAGACAACGACTCCGGCCGACGGTCGCGCACCTACATGACGGAGGACCAGCTTTCCCATGAATGATGACCTCAGATGAAGGATGGCCTTCTTCGAAAAAACAACGCTTCTCGACCGCAATGCCGGGGGGAAGTGCACAAACGCTCTTCACACGGAACGACACCATGGCGGAACACATGTATCATCCCACCTTCCGGCCCCCTTTTCTCCCCCGGGAAAAGGCACTTCTTCAAAACTCGCTTCTGCTTCGTCCCGGCCCGTGGAGCGCGCCCTTCGGTGCAGGAGAACTGGAGCTCTCCCCGCTGCCGGAGGCTCCCGAGTTTTCTCCCGCCTGCGTGCTCGACCTCGACATCAACGGAGCAGGCTGGCAGCTTGAGCTCGACGACACGGCACTGCTCCTTCGCCACGAAGCCTTTGCCGATGCCGCAGGACAGGCGCCCGCCTTCGATGAGCGGACTCTGCCGGAAGAAGTGCGCCGCGCGCTGCTGGAATCGATGCTTGCTCCCCTGCTCTCCTCACTGCGGACCCTGCTCGACCGTACCTTTGACGTGCGGGACGTTCATTTCAATGCCATCCCGGCAGGCCACCCCTTTTCTGCGGGATTCAAGGCCTCTCTTTCCGCCTGCAACGGTCTGCCGGAACTGACGACCTTTGTGCGGCTTTCTCCCCTGACCGCAGGAAGCGGATACGTGCTTGCCGAGGCAATCAGGACTCTCCCTGTACGAAGCGGCGGCCCGCTGAGCGAAGCGCTGAAAACCGTTCCCCTTGAAGTCGCGTTTGAATCGGGCTATCTTCGAATGACGCCGGAAGAGGTCGCCGCTCTCGCGCCGGAAGACGTGCTTCTGCCCGAGGTCTGGACGGCCCCGGAAACCCTGATTCTGCGCCTTCACCGCGAAAACGCTGCAAGCCTTGCGGCATCCTGCACCGTAAGCGGAGCGCAGGTCACGCTTGCCTCACCCCTATCCGAAGAACCGGACTCTTCCATGGATACCCCTGAAATCAAAGACATAGACATCCGCCTGAGCTTTGAACTCGACCGCCGCGTCATTACGGTGGGAGAACTCGAGGCGCTCACGCCCGGCTACACGTTTTCCCTGAACGGCGATCTTGCCTCTCTCGTGACCATCCGGGCCAACGGCAAGGCCATAGCCCGCGGACGTCTGGTGGACATGGACGGCACCCTGGGCGTACAGATAGCCGAAACGCTGTAGCGCGCTCCGGAGTCGCGGTCCATGTCCGACATCAATCCTCTGTACCTCATGGCCGGGCTGTCCCTGCTCGGACTCGCCCCCTTTTTCCTCATGATGGTCACCTCCTACGTCAAAATCGTGGTGGTCACCTCTCTGGTGCGCAACGCTCTCGGCGTGCAGCAGGTTCCCCCCGCCATGGTCATGAACGGGCTTGCCATCATCCTCAGCGTGTTCATCATGGCTCCCGTGGCCATGGACACCGCAGACATCGTCAGGAACATCACTCTTCCGGCGCAGCCGGGATTTTCAGACATACTCAGCGTTGCCGACAAGGCCTCGCCTCCGCTCCGCCGCTTTCTCGCCGCCAATTCCGACGAAAAGGTGACCAACATGTTCATGGGCACGGCCAGACGCATCTGGCCGGCGGAAC
>NZ_CAJJIC010000053.1 GCF_905187505.1 uncultured Mailhella sp. | reverse complement strand
TGCCAGCAAAGTAAGAGCTGCCTTAGAAACCTTGAGGATAGTCTTACCCCCTCTCCGGTCCATGAGACCGAACTGCGCGAGCTTGTCGTAGAGCGTTCTTCGGCCTATGCCGAGAAGCTCGGCCGCCTGCGTCTTGTTGCCGTTGCACAGGGCAAGCGCCTGCTGAAGCGCCTGAATTTCGGCATTGCGCACCGCGTCGGAAAGAGAAAGCGGCGTGTCCGGCAGCGCGGCCTCCCCGGAGGACGGCACGATTCCCGCCGCAACTTCGGCCATGGTGCCCAGCGATTCCGGCATGAGCCGGTCGCCTTCGGTAAGAAGAAAGGCACGTTCGAGCACGTTTTCCAGCTCGCGTATGTTTCCCTTCCATGGCTGATGATACAGAATGTTCATGGCCGCGGGACTTATCTGCGTGACGTTGCGTCCGTACCGCTCGTTGAATCGGCTGATGAAAAAGCCTATGAGCGCCGCCAGATCCTCACGGCGTTCCCGCAGCGGCGGCAGATACAGCGGAATGACGGAAAGCCGGTAGAAAAGATCCTCACGGAAGCGTCCGGTCTTTACGTCCTCCTCAAGATTGCGGTGCGTGGCGGCAATGAAGCGCACGTCTATGCTCACGCTTCTGTTGCTGCCCACCGGACGTATTTCATGCTCCTGAATGGCACGCAGCAGTTTTGCCTGCGTGGAAGGCGAAAGCTCCCCTATTTCATCCAGAAACACCGTACCGCCCTGCGCCTCTTCCAAAAGGCCGCGGCGCGTGCTTACCGCTCCGGTGAAGGCGCCCTTCACGTGGCCGAAAAGCTCGCTTTCCAGCAAAGATTCCGGCAGCGCCGCACAGTCTATGGTAAGAAAAGGTCTGTCTCTGAGAGGACTTGCACGGTGAATGTACTCGGCCAGACGGCTCTTGCCCGTGCCTGTTTCGCCGGTAATGAGAATAGGCACGCTCGTGCCCGCCACCTTGCCTATGGTCCTGAGCACCTGCTTCATGGACGGGCTGTTGTATATGAGGGATACCGGCGTCTTATTCTCGCGCGGCCGGTCCAGAAGCTGACTGTGCAGCCTTGCGTGCTCGGCCGCCCTCTGCACGAGAGCGGCAAGCTCGGCATTGTTCACCGGCTTTGTAAGATAACTGTAGGCCCCGAGCTGCACGGCTTCCACCGCGCTTTCAATGGTGCCCACGCCCGTCATCATGATGAAGGGAAGCGAGGCGTCCATGGCGCGCACGCGACGCAGCACCTCAAGTCCGCTCATGCCCGGCATGGAAAGATCGCACACCACCACGTCTATGCCGCCTGCGGCAATGCGGGCCAGAGCGCGTTCCCCGTTCAGCGCCGTTTCCGTCTTCCAGCCCTTGCGGGAAAAAAGCAGCGCCAGAATTTCATGCCATTCCGGGTCGTCGTCAACCACCAGAATCTGATAACCGCTCTTCCTGCCTTCGTTCATATTCTCACCCCGGAACATTTCTTGCGGAACACACTGTAACGGCAACGGGTGCCCGCGTAAAGGCGCTCCGTCTGCGCGACGAGGAGCACACCTTTGCTCCCGTGTGCACACCTCCGCACATGACGCGGTTCTTCCCATGCGGCCTTTACGCCGAACTTTTTTTCTAATCGGCTGCAATCATTATACATGACGTTTTTGGAACGATTCCTGCATATCTGCGCAGTGTCGGAATTCTCCCGTTTCGTCCGGCGCACACGCCTGCACAAAACGGCAAAACCATTCTTTCGGCCAGACCATTCAACCCCAAAGGAAGTTTTGATGAACAAGCTTCTCGCTTCCGGCGCCGCCGCAGCTCTTCTCTGCCTTCTGTTTTCCGGCGCCCCGGCCGCGGAAAGTCCGCATGGCCTCGCCCCGGCTGGCGACATGCCCTTCATTCCCGACCTCGGAGGCCTGCGTCACAAGGCCTTCAAAAACCAGTACGGCCAGCCGCGCGAGCTTTCCGAGGCCGTTCTCGTGCGCAAAAGCTCCGTAAAGGACGGCAAGGCCGTCGTTCCTGCGGGCGGACTGTGCTACATTTCCGAGACGGATGAGGACGCCGCCCCCTTCCGGCGCGATCCTTTTTTCATTCTCGGTGAGCACGCCTATCTTGTGGACAGCAAAACAGCCGTGCGTACCGTAAAGGACGTCAGTCTGAAAAAAGGTGAAAAGGTTCTGGTGGACGAGGCCGGCTATCGCCTGTGGTTCGACTACGCCACCGACCACTACGACCTGCCCTACATCCAGATGGCGCTCATCGCTCCTTCGGGTCACTGGCCCATGGAATTTTCCGTGTCCTCAAAGTTCCCGGCCATCAGGGATCTGCCCGACCGCAGCCACATGGAAGGCGACGTGGAACAGCTCGACGAGTTCTTCCTCGACCCGGTGTTCGAATACGGCGCAAGCCGCTTTGAAGTGAAGGACCACGATTTTCAGAAGGCCACCTTCGCCTCGCTCTCCTATCCCGTCATTGAGGAAGCCACGTTCTCTCTCTCCCGTCCCGTGGTGCTGGACCTTCGTCAGGAGGAATACCGCCTGTACGGAACCAAGCGCATCTACGCCTTCCGCGAAAGCAGCGGATTTCGTGTGCGCGTGACGGATTTTTACGGCGACAAGGTGCTGGCCGAAAAGCTGATCCGTCCCATAAGCTCCCAGGGCTACAAGGACGCCGAAGACGAAAAGGACGCCTACTTCCTCACCGTGCCCGGCGAGGACATGCGCATAGAAATAGCCGTTCAGCCCGAGTGGCTGCGGCACTCCGACTTCGTGCCGTGGTCCGACGCCGTGCCCCACGACTGGCAGGAGGGCATGCTGAGACTCGTCGTCTACCGTGACCTCATCACCGTGAAAAACGGCGACAAATGGCCGCTTGATCCCCGCTACGCCGTGGGACTCGAAGCCAGTCTGCTCACGGGCAAGCTTCAGCGTCTCACGCTGGAGAACGCCGAAGCCTTCACGCTCGACGGAGAAAACGACAGCTACGACGGCCCCGTCAAGCATTCCGACGTGTGGAACCGTCCGGCCTTCCGTCTGGTGGCCGACGACATCGACGGCGACAGGGTGAAAAGCTGCTACGTGCGCGACGCCTTCTTCCAGCGCACCGACAATCTGGTGTTCTCGGACAAGGGGCGCAAGAACATCGACTTCTTCATCGGCCGCGCGCCCACCTTCATCTCCCTTCTGGAAGACAGCTTCCTCACCCGCCTTGCCACGCCGAATTTCGGCACCGAGGTGCAGGGCTCGCACTTCACCTCCTTCCCGAGCGTCATGCCGAACATGGCCTTCCATTCTCCCGATCCCACGGCGCCCTTCGGCGGACTCATGCGCGGCTTCGGACGCGAGCAGGTGACCAACCGAAGAGGCGAAAGGCTCACCTCTTCCGAAGGCCTCGTCATCCGCGGCAGCTACGTGGACTGGAAGAACAACCGCATCGTCATTCCGCCCTCCGGCCTGTTCTACACCTCGCGCAACGCCCGCAACGTTCGCGCCCTGAACGGCGAAACCTTCTACATGCTCGGCCGCCGCGCCTACATGGTCACCTTCGAGTCCACCACCTTCACGCGCCGCAACTTCGACATAGACTTCTGGCGCGTGCAGCCCGACGCCAGCCTGCATCCCGTCTACTGGCAGGATCAGCCGCTCGGCGTGAACAACAAGGTGCTGCGCTTCACCGAAAAGCATCTGCTCGACGACAGGCCCATGGCGCAGATCAACGTGGTGAAGTATTCGGGCAACAACTTCGGCGCCCCCTTTGAACTTGCCCAGGGACTCAGCCGCGAACAGGGCGACCGCTACTATCTGCACGACCGCTTCGCCGAAGGCGCCACATGGATCGAACCGGAATTCGTGGGCGAAGACTACGTGCGCGTGAAGAGCTTCGGCACGCCCGCCATCAAGAGCGTGGAATACACCTACGAAAAGCCCGTGCGCGCCCTGCTCGCTCCCGGCGAGGAAAAGGCCCTCGGCAAGAACCATACGCTCAGGCTCGTCTCCTTCGACGAGGCCGCCGGAACCGCCACGGTGGAAATCCGCAGAAACGACGGTTCGCTGAAGGAATCCAGAACCCTCGGCCCCCTCAACGCCGAAACGCGCGCCTTCCTGCCCCAGCATCAGCGCGTGGTGAACTCCCTGCAGTTTGCCTTCGATGAGGGCAGGAACAAGGTTCTTGCCGAAATGGACGTGAAGACCCCCTTTGAAAAGGGCAGAGCCGCCTTCTACACCTATGTCGACCTGAAGAAGCTCGAAAGCGACACACCCTTCGAAGGTGATCCGCGATTCATGGTGCGTCCCGACGTATGCGGCCACTGCTATCAGCTCAACGAAGTGCTGCTGGACAATCCCGAGCCCATCATTCTGGACAAGGAGCATCCCCGCTTCGACGGTCCCCGCATGGCCGACGGCAAGCCGCAGTTCAGCATCGTCATCGACAGCTTCGACGGCGAGATGATCCACGCCTGGCACATCGAGACCAACTACCGCAAACGCGTGTTCAGGAGCGCGAACCTGGCCTTCCAGCCGCGCAACAACATCGACGTGCTCATGGGCGTCAACGGCACCATCGAAGGCTTTTTGCGCGCCTCCCTCATGGAGCGCTCCGCCTGGCAGGAATACTGGCGCACCGGCACGCATCCCCATCCAGAACGTGGGCTCAACGCATGGCTGGCCCACAAGTTCCAATAACAGGCAGGTACTAGCATGAACATTCCCTACGAGGAGCGCCGACGCTCCTTCCTCAGCTGCCTCTACAGCACGCAGGAAATCCTGCCCGGTCTGCTGGCCATGTTCTTCATCGCGCTGTTCTCCAACAATCTGGCGGGCAGTCCCAATCCCCTCACGCTGGAAAACCTGTTTTCCTGGCTCGATGCCGTCATCGGCCCCGTGAACCATCAGCCGCTCTTCCAGACGCTGAACTCAAACTTCGTGTGGAATCCCTTTCTGATGGGCCTTGTCATCGGCAACGTGTTCGGCGTGCCTGACTCCTGGAAGCGGGGACTGTCGCTCATCCACGTGTTCATGCCGCTCGGCATCATCATGCTGGCTCCGCACTTCGTGTTCAGCCACGCGACAAAGGCGGGAATGCCTCTCATTCTCTTCGCCTTCGCCGTCATGGTGTTCACCGCCGTCGTCACCCTTCTGCTCGGCAGGGCCCTTCACATGGACGACCGCCACTACTCCACCATCGCAGGCGCTCTTTCCACGGGCGACCCCCATGTGGTGGCCATTCTCATGCCCATGCTCAAGTCCAAGGGCGGACAGGTCATCAATGCGCTCGGCTGCATTCTCCTCTTCGGACTCGCGGCCTCCTTCCTGCTGCCCCTTCTCGGGCACGCCCTCGACATGGACGATGAGGCCTTCGCCGTGCTCTCCGTGCTCGGCATAGGCAACACGGGACAGATGTTCAACGCGGCCTTCGGCTTCAGCTACGAGGCGGGCCACTGGGCCCACTACTTCGACAGCGTGCGCCACGCGCTCATGCCCGCAGGATTCCTGTTCGTGTTCTTCGTCATGTTCCTGCGCGCAAGAATGTTCCCTCATGACGAAACCGTCATGGCCACGAAAGCCCACAGAAAACTTCCTCTGTTCATCGTGGTCTTCATCATCGCCTGGATCGCGGTGCAGTTCCACGTGGTCAAGGAACCCGCCCACCTTGCCATCTTCGAGCTCGTGAAGTGGGACTTCTCCCTGGCCGCCGCAGCCCTCGGCCTTTCGCTTCCCCTGCGTGAAATAGCGCAGTGGGGCCTGCGCGGCGTCGCGCTCACCTTCGCTTCCGGCATCATGCGCATAGCCGTTCTTGCCGGATGCCTCATGGCTGCGGCCCACTTCAACCTCCCGCTCTTCTAAGGAGTCCAGCATGCGCCATTCCCACACCACAGACGATGAAGGCTTCGACTACATGGCCAACACCGGCGAAGAGGAACATGACCGCGACATGGCGGGCATCGTTCTTGCCGTCCTCTTCATGCTGCTCGCCGTGCTCTTCCAGCGCACGGGCCTGCTCTGACATGCCATGACTTCTGACTGGCCATAAAACCATGTCAGGAACTCCTGAACCGGCCGGGGTACCAGACCCGGCCGGCCCTACCGGGCCCGGATTCTCCCCTCGACGACCCCCGGCAACCGCGTCCTTGCGCAAAGGAACAACCATGACAGGCATCACCTTCTATCTTCAGCTGCTGTTCGCCCTGCTGCTCTTCTGGGCCACGGCAACAGCCATCTACATGGGCGTGTTCCGCGCCCACAGCCCCAGCTGCGGCGCGGGGCGCAGGCATCTCTGCCTTGCCGCCTCCTCGCTGCTTTCCCTTGTCATCTGCTTTTTCATGTATTCCTGGTCCTACCTCAGCTGGTAGCAACGAAAAAGGAGCTTTCCATGACCCGTTCCCTCGTTTCCGCTCTTGCCCTCGCCCTCTGCCTTGCCTTTTCCTCCGTCGCCCTTGCCGAGGATGAAGGCGTCAACGTCAACACCGCCACTCAGCAGGAACTTGCCTCCGTGCCCGGTCTGAACGCCGATCTGGCCGGGGCCATCGTGCAGTACCGTGAAGAAATGGGCGATTTCATGTCCATCGACGAGCTTGCCGACGTGCCCGGCATGAGCAAGCAAGCCCTTGAACAGGCCAGTCAGACCCTGCGCGTGGACGCCATTTCCGGCGCCGAATGCAACTGCTGACATTTCCCCTGTCCTCCCCTGAAACGCAGAAAGGCGGCGGAACCCATGTTCCGCCGCCTTTCTGCTTCAAACTCTTTCCTCTCACGCGTCGCGACTGACGGGCGAAGCCTTGAGAGAATGCTTGAGGGCCCTGTCTATCTTCACGTCCACGAACTCGCCGGGACGTCCCGCGCCTTCGGGCATGGTCACGTTGACCATGTCGCCCCACGGATCGCGGCCCTGCCATTCATTGTTTTCCTCCGTCCTTCTCTGGCTCGGCCCCTCAAGAAGCACGTCGGTCACAAGCCCCACGCGGCTTTTGAGCCACGCTTCGGCCCGATCGTTCTGAAGGCTCTGGAGCCTCTCCAGTCTTTCAAGCTGCACTTCGTGGGGAATCTTGAACGGCATGGCCGAGGCGCGCGTGCCAGGCCTGTCGGAATAGCAGAAGGAAAAGCTCGACATGAAGCCGCAGCTGTCTATGGCCTTCAGCGTGTCCTCGAATTCCTCTTCCGTTTCCGACGGAAATCCCACGATGAGATCCGTGGAAAGCGCGATGTCGGGCCGGGCCTTTCTGAGTCCCTCCACCACGGAAAGATAGCGCTCCATATTGTAGCCGCGGCCCATCTTCTTCAGCATGGAATCCGAGCCGGACTGAAGCGGCAGATGCAGACGCGGGCAGAGCTGCGGAAGCTCGGCGAACATGTCGATGGTCTCCTGCGAGAAGTCGCGGGGATGCGCGGACACGAAACGGATGCGCCGAAGACCCGGAATGGCCGCCACCTGACGCAGAAGCTCGGGGAAGGTGGTACCGTCGCCGCTCTTGTCGTTGCCGAACACGTTGACGTTCTGCCCGAGAAGCGTGATGTCGCCGGCGCCCCGCGCCACCCATGCGCGGCACTCGTCGAGCACGGCCTTCGTGGAGCGCGACTTGCGCGGCCCGCGCGTGTAGGGAACGATGCAGTAGGCGCAGAAGTTGTCGCAGCCCTGCATGATGTTCACATAGGCCACGGGCGTCACGCCTTCCTGTTCCGGCCTTCCCGCGCCGTCCACAAGACAGGGATCGCGGTCGGGAAAAAGGTCGGTGAAGTCAAGATAGGAGAGCCTGAGCTTCGGCTCGTTCAAAAGACGCACGAAGGCTTCGGGCACGGAAGAAACGCCGTCGGTGCCCGCCACGAGGCGCACCTGCGGATGACGGCGCATGATCTCCTCCCCCAGCTGCTGGGCCACGCAGCCCGCCACGCCCACCACGGCGCGCGGATTGGCGCGCTGCACGCGGCCGAGGGCGCTGTACACCTTCTGTTCCGGCTTCTCGCGCACGGAACAGGTATTGATGAACACCACGTCGGCCTCTTCCAGCGGCTTTTCCTGAAAGCCCAGACGCATGAGCGCACGCTCCACCCACTGGGAGTCGTTGACGTTCATCTGGCAGCCGAAGGTGATGCAGTGAAATCCGCTCTTGCCCATTCTCGTCTCCTGAAAAAATATCGCTCCGAGGAGCTTCGTGTCTCATGCGCGGCCTTCCGTCCGCACTCGCTCAAAAAAACGTTGCCCAAGGCTCTCCGAACCGTCTCAGACTTCTGCGGGACGAACGGACGGCATGCCGAAAAAGCGCCTCGTGTTCTCTCCCGTGAGCGTCCAGAGCTCTTCCGTGCTCATGGAAAGCTCCTGCGCAAGGCGTTCGGCCGTGAACACGGCAAGCGCCGGTTCGTTGGTCCTGCCGCGCCAGGGCTCAGGGGCAAGATAGGGGCAGTCCGTTTCCAGCATGAGACGATCGGGCGAAACGACGTGAAGGGCCTCGCGCACCCCGGCGTTGGCCTTGAACGTGGACGCGCCGCCGAAGGCGATGTGCCAGCCTCGCTCCATGATCTGTCCGGCCCTTGCCGCGTCGCCGCCGAAGCAGTGCCAGAGAAGAGGTCTTCCCGGCATGTCCTCCTCGTCAAGAATGGCGAACATTCTGTCCCAGGCCTCACGGGAATGAATGACCACGGGCTTGTCCAGTTCCTTTGCGAGCCTGAGCTGCCTGCGGAACCACGGTTCCTGAAGCGCGGAGGGGGAATAGCCTTCCTCGTAATGGTAATCCAGGCCTATTTCCCCTATGGCGCGGATGAGAGGATCATTCTTCACCGCATCCACAAGATGTTCCCACTCCTCTTCATCGGCCGTGAGCACGTCTTCGGGATGCAGCCCTCGGGCGAAGCAGAGGTCGGGAGCCTTGGGCAGCGCGGCCGCGGCGTCCAGAATGAGATTGCGGTTCGACGCGTAGCGCTCGTGCTGAAGAAACATGTGCACGATGAGCGACACGCCGGAAGAGGCGGCACGCTCCAGCATGCCGGAAAGGTCGGGCAGAAGACGCTCGTCGTCAAGATGCGCGTGGCTGTCCGCCCCGGTGAACGGCAGGCCGAGACTCTGCGGCAGCGGCCTGTTTTTCTTTGAAGACATGGCTATTCCTGTCTGCCCGCCGCAAGCTTGCGCACGACGTCGTTCCACACCTCGGCGGGATCTATTTTCTTCATGCAGTCAAAATGCCCTCTGGGACACGCCTTGTGTCCGTGCAGTCCGCAGGGGCGGCAGGGAAGGTCAACCTCGATGACGGAGCTCGACGCTCCCCGGGGCTCAAAGCCCAGAGAACGCACCGTGGGTCCGAACAGCGCCGTCACCGGAGTGTGCTGCGCCCATGCCAGATGCATGGGACCGGAATCGTTGGTGACGTAGTCGTCCAGCCTGCCGAGCAGCGCAGCCAGGGAAAGCAGCGAGGTCTTTCCCGAAAGATCGAGAAAGCCGGATTCCCTGCCCTCGACGCCCGCCAGCGCGCGGACATGGGCGGCCGTCTGCTCCTCGCCGGGACCGGCAAGCAGCACGACGTTCACCCCGCTCTCCAGAGCACGGCGCAGGATAAAGGCAAAGCCTTCCGGAGTCCAGCGCTTGGTGGGCCATACCGAGCCGGGATGCAGTCCTATGGTCTTCTTCCCTGCGGGCAGGGGCGCGAGCAGCCTGTCCGCCTCCTCTTCGGCGCGGGCGGGAAGCACGATGTCAGGCCAGCACAGCTCCCTGTCTTCCAGAAGCGCGCGGGGCACGTCCAGCGCCTCCGCCAGAAGAAGCAGACGCTCTATTTCCTGAAGTTCGGCAAAGCGGCGGCTCACGCGGTGCGTGAACACGAAACGGGAAAGCGCGGCCTCGGCATAGCCCGCACGCACGGGGGCGCGGCTTGCCCGGGCCATGTACGAGCTGCGGAGACTCAGATGGGCGTCCACCCAGATGTCGTAGCCACGCGCCGCAATGTCGCGGCCTTCCCGGAGCACGGCGGCGAGGCCTCTGTCCTTCCCGCGCTTGTCGCAGGAGAACACGCGGGAAATCTCGGGCTGCGCCTCATAAAGAGAGGCGAGTCCGCCGCGCACGTAAAAATCAAGCTCCGCCTCGGGCCACGCGGCCTTGAGAACACGGATGAGCGGAAGCGTGAGAACGGAGTCTCCCAGAAACGCGGTGTTCCATACGGCGATGCGCATGACGACCTCAGCAGATGCGGGGCAGCTGCGCGCCTTCCAGCATGGAAAGGAGCCTTGAGCCGCCCATGAAGGTACGAAGTTCCACGCGGGGCCGCTCCGAAGCCGTCACCTCTCCTATGACGGCAGCCTCGGCCCCGAACTCGCAGGACTTCATGACCGATAGCGCCGCCTCCGCCTTTTCGCGGGGAAGAATGCAGATGAGCTTGCCCTCGTTGGCAAGGTACAAAGGATCGAGGCCGAGAACGTCGCAGCCGGAACGCACGCTCTCGTGCACCGGCACGGCGGTCTCTTCGACCGTGATGCCCACGCCGGACTGCTCCGCGATCTCGTTGAGCGTGGTGGCAAGTCCTCCGCGCGTAGGATCGCGCAGCACATGGATGTCCCCCACTTCCGTGATGAGCCGCTCCACCATGTGATTCAGGGGAGCGCTGTCGCTCGATGCCTCTGCGGCAAGGGTGAGGTTGTCGCGCCTTGCCATGACCGTGAGTCCGTGATCGCCCATGGAGCCGCTCACGAGCACGGCATCGCCCGGACGGGCCGAATGCCCGGAAGGCGCAGGCTGCGCAATGACTTCGCCCACGCCCGCGGTGGTGATGAACATGCCGTCGCACGCGCCCTTCGGCACCACCTTGGTGTCGCCCGTCACGATGTCCACGCCCGCCTTCTTCGCGGCGCGGGCCATGTCGGCCGCCACCCTTTCGAGCACGTCCGAATCCAGCCCCTCTTCAAGAATGAAGGCGCAGGAAAGATAGCGCGGACGCGCGCCCATCATGGACACGTCGTTCACCGTGCCGTGCACGGCAAGAGAACCTATGCTGCCGCCGGGAAAAAACAGAGGCGTCACGGTGTATCCGTCCGTGCTCATGGCCACGGGACCGTTCAGCTCGAGAAGGGCCGCATCATCCATGCGGCGCAGAATGCCGTTGTCGAAATGCCGGAGAAAAACGTCGGCGATGAGTCTTTGCGACGCCCTGCCGCCGCTTCCGCTGTCGAGAAGAATCTTCATGGCTGGCCTTTGAAAAACGAAGGAAAGGGCCGCGCATGGCCCGGTAATCCCCGCCTTTTTCAGAAGCGGAGAACGAATTGCAGGGCGAAAGACTAGCACAAAAGAGGGCAAAGGGAAACGCCCGGTCCCCGGCCCTTCTCGGACCGGAAACCGGGCGTTCTCATGCGTTCACGCGGTCGGCCGGACATGACGGCGCATGCGCCATCACAAGTCGTGACCGTCTTCTCCGGCAACGGCAAGCGGAAGAGCGCCCCCCGCCTCTTCCCGGAAGGCGTCCGGGAACGTTACATCTTGCCCTTCAGAAGCTCGGCGATCTGGGTCACGTCCTTGTCGCCGCGGCCGGAGAGACAGACCATGATGATCTTGTCCTTGTCCAGCGTGGGAGCAAGGCGCATGGCGTGGGCAAGGGCGTGGGAGGATTCCAGCGCGGGGATGATGCCTTCCTTGCGGGAGAGCGTCATGAAGGCGTTCACGGCCTCCTCGTCGGTGACGGTGACGTATTCGGCGCGGCCGGAGTCCTTGAGCTGGCAGTGCTCCGGGCCCACGCCGGGATAATCGAGACCGGCGGAGATGGAATACACGGGAGCCACGCCGCCCTTCTCATCCTGAAGAACGTAGCCGTTGAAGCCGTGCAGAATGCCGGGCTTGCCCTTGCAGAGGCTTGCGGCATGCTGCCCGTAGCCCATGCCCCTGCCTCCGGGCTCCACGCCCACAAGCTTCACTTCCGCATCGTCGAGGAAACCGGCGAACATGCCTATGGAGTTGGAACCGCCGCCCACGCAGGCCACGGCGTAGTCGGGGAGACGGCCTATCTGCTCGATGCTCTGGGCGCGCGCCTCACGTCCTATGACGGACTGGAAGTGGCGAACCATGACGGGATAGGGATGCGGGCCCACGGCGGAGCCGAGCACATAGAACATGTCGGGATCATTGACGAAGCAGTCCAGGGCTTCGTCAACGGCCTCCTTGAGGGTGCGCTGACCGCTCATGGCCGGACGCACTTCCGCGCCCATCATGCGCATGCGGAACACATTGAGCGCCTGCCTGTGCATGTCCTCTTCGCCCATGTAGACCACGCACTCCATGCCGAAGAGCGCTGCCGTGGCGGCCGTGGCCACGCCGTGCTGACCGGCGCCGGTTTCCGCCACAAGGCGCGTCTTGCCCATGCGCTTTGCAAGCAGCACCTGACCGAGGGTGTTGTTGATCTTGTGCGCGCCGAGATGATTCAGATCCTCGCGCTTCAGGTAGATCTGTGCGCCGCCGAGTTCGCGGCTCAGATTGCGGCAGTGAAAAATGGGCGAGGGGCGACCGCAGTAATGGGTGAAGAGATCGGCAAGCTCGGCCTTGAACTCGGGATCGTCGCGATATTTAATGAAGGCTTCGTTGACTTCGTTCAGCACCTTCTTGAGAGGCTCGGGAACGAACTGTCCGCCGTAGGGACCGAAGAAACCGGTTTCAAAGGCCTGGGCACAAGTCTTGCTGGATTCGGAAACGCTCATGGTCTGACTCCTTCTCCGGTGGAGCCCGGCCTTCCGATTCCGGCTGTAAAAAAACCGCGGCCGTTGCTCCGACCGCGGTTCGTATGCTGCTGTAAAAAGAATACTCCAGAACCCGGCCCCTTTAGCAGGGCCACCACCACATGCAGGAAAGAGTTCTGGAAGAGTTCGTGTTCATGGAGTCAGCTTTAGCAAAAATCGACCTTGCCGTCAAGGGGAAACGCCCTTTTCCGACTGTCCCCGGCAGGGGACGGCCCTTCAGACTCCCCGGTAGCGGTACCAGGCCGCGCAGCTTCCCTCGGTGGACACCATGCACGGCCCCGTGGGATTCTGCGGCGTGCATGCCTTCCCGAAAAGCGGGCACTTATCCGGCGAAAGCGCGCCGCGCAGAATGTCGCCGCAGCGGCATCCGGGGATGCGGCCCGCCTCCCCGAGTTCCAGACCGAGGCGCTCCATGGCGTCGAAGCTCTTCCACTCCTCCCTGAGGGCAAGGCCGCTTTTCGGAATGACCCCGAGCCCCCTCCAGCGCGCGTCGCAGACCTGAAACACCGTGTCCATGACGCGCCTTGCCTGCGGGCTGCCCTCATCGCTTACGGCGCGCACGTAGGTGTTGCCCACTTCGGGCTTTCCGCGGCGCAGCATGTCGAGCATGAGGCACAGAGCGGAAAGAATGTCGGCAGGCTCGAATCCGCCCACCACGGAGGGTCTGCCGAACTCCTTCGCCAGAAATTCAAAAGGCGCAAGCCCCAGCACCACGGCCACGTGGCCGGGAAGAAGGAAGGCGTCGATGCGGCGAGAGGCGCTCTCGTCGCCCTCAAGCAGCGCGCGCATGGCCGGAGGCACCAGCTTGTTGCAGGGAATGATGCAGAAATTGGAAAGCCCCATGCTTTTCGCCGTCATGACCGCGCCGGCCATGACGGGCGCGGTGGTCTCGAACCCCACGGAGGGAAAGACCACCGTGTCGCCGGGATGTTCGGCCGCCAGCCTTACGGCGTCGAGCGGAGAGTAGACCACCTGCACGCGGGCCCCGTCGGCCATGGCGTGCTTGAGCGAACGGCCGTCCGGCCCGGGCACGCGCAGAAGATCGCCGAAGGTGGCAACGATGACGTCGGGCCTTTCCGCCGCCCGGATGAAGGCCGCCACCTCGGAATCATGGGTGACGCACACCGGGCAGCCCGGCCCGGAAAGATGCTCGAGTCCCTCGGGAAGCAGGGAACGAAGGCCGCTGCGGAATATGGACACCGTGTGCGTGCCGCACACTTCCATGAAGCGCACGGGCCTGCCGAGCGCCTGAAGTTCGGCGCTCAGCCTGTCGAGCAGGGCGCGGCACAGCGCCGGATCGTGAAACGAGGAAGAAATGTCCATGCGGCCTCCGGAAGAATGTGTTCTTCTCTGGGGTAAGCGCGGGAAGGCGACCTGTCAACGCAAAGAGAAAAGATGCTGCGCACGGCAGGAACAAAAGCCCCCGGCATTCTTGATCCGGCGCGGAAGCGGAGCTTGCCTCCGCCCCGGCGCTCCATCGCGACGAGCCTCGTCAAGGAGCGTCCTTCAGAAGGAGCCGCACTCCCTGCCGCACAGGGCTGAGCTCCCGGGGGCTTCCGCGCCGGAATCCGCAAAAAAAAATGCCTTGACAAATTAATCATTCAAAGATATTTGATATCGTTCTTTGGCCTAACTTTGTGTTTTTATTTTGGAGGAACACATGCCTACTATTCAGCAGCTTATCCG
>NZ_CAJJIC010000052.1 GCF_905187505.1 uncultured Mailhella sp. | reverse complement strand
GCCGCGTAAAGATGCGGCGCGGCCCGTCAGGCATGGGAACGGATATCTCCCGTCCCGTTTTCTGTCAACGGTATTCGCGTACGAGCGCGGAGATGCGTTCTATGCCGGTTTTCACCACATCGCGGGAAGGACCATAGGAGAAGCGCACCCAGGAGCGGTAGGGTTCTTCGGCGGGACGGGTTCTGTAGGGACGCACGTCGAAGAAGCGGCCGGGAACGGTCATGACCTTGCGGGAGAGGCAGGCATGGAAGAAGGCGTCGGCGTCATTGAGGGGGGCGGGCAGATCGCGGATGCAGGCCCACACATAGAAGGTGCCGCGAGGTTCGGCCGCGGGACGGATGCCGATTTTCGCCAGACCGTCCAGCATGAGTCTGCGCTTGTAGGCAAACTCGGCGCGCAGAGCGGTGGTTTCCTGTTCCACGCGGGAAGGCTCGAGAGCCGCGAGCGTGGCACGCTGGGAAAGCATGGAGGGACCGCCATCCACGGCGCTGGCCGCGCGGTTCAGCATTTCAATGATGTGCTTCGGCCCCACGGCCCAGCCTGCGCGCCAGCCGGGGTAGCGGTGGCTCTTGGTGAGACCGTCGAAGATGACCACGGGGTCCCTGTCCACGTCTTCCACGAATTCGGCCGCGGAAACGGGGCCGTTCGCGGGAGAGCCGTCTTCGTTGTAGATGAAATGGGAGTAGAATTCATCGCTGCCGATCAGACAGTTTTCCCTGCGGGCCGTGGCCACATAACTTTCCAGCGTTTCTCCGGAGATGAGTTCGCCGGTGGGGTTGCAGGGATTGGAGAACACAAAGACGTTCGCGCGTTCCTGATGGATGAAGTTTTCCAGCGTTTCCGCAGGAATGGAGAAGGCATCCTGTTCAGATGCGCGAATGGGGAGCAGCACGCAGCGGTTGCGCAGGCTGTAGAGATAGTCTTCGTAGGCGGTATAGTCTGGGTTTTTGTAGGCGATGCGCGCGCCGTCGGCAAGTATGGTGTAAAGACGGGTGAGCGCGAGGCGGCCGCCGCTTGCAAAGCTGACGTTGTCCGCCGTGTACTTGGACTTGCCTCGGCGGTAGGTTCTGTTGACCATGTCGGCAATGGCCTCACGCACTTCGCCGGTGCCGCCCACAGGGCCGTAGGCATGGTCGGCGGGGTCGATGTCGATGTGGTTGATGCGTGCGGGCGCGCCGGGCATGTCGCCGACTTCAGGCTGACCCTGTCCGAGGTTGCACCAGTCGGGATGGCCGTTCCAGAACCCCAGCTTGGATGCCTCATGAACGACCCATATGACGCCCATGTAGGGAACGTCTCTGACCATGGGAAAAGAGGAAGACATATTTGTATCCATGAAAAAGATTCTCCTTGCCTGTGAATGAGAGTGTCGAATGTCGAAATTTGATTTTTATAGAAAAATATATTGAATACAAAATGTTACAATGGAATAAATGGTTGGTTTCAGCCTGTTGAAGCTGCAAAAAAGGCGAATCGCCCGGAGGTGACCGCCTTTTTGAGGGATGAACCGGGAAGCTGATCCTCAGGAGGAATCAGTCGAGTCTGTCCAGAGGCGTGTAGGTTCCGTCGGGATTGGGACGGAACACGTAGTGCTCCTTCAGATAGATGATGTCCTTGCGGTGCACGGACTGAAGCTCGGCCAGAATGGCGGCGCGGGCCACTACTTCGGCGCCGGCGGCGCGGGCCAGGGATTCGATGGCTTCAATGGACTCGCCGGTGGCGATGACGTCGTCGATGAGGGCGACACGCTTGCCGCGGATTTTTTCCGCCTCGCATCCGTCGAGCCAGAGGGTCTGTTCCTTCTGCGTGGTGACGGAGAACACGGAATGGGAAATGGGGTTCTGCATGTAGGGCTTGCGGCTCTTGCGGGCCACCACGAAGTCCTTCATGCCCATGAGCCGGCTGATTTCGTAGGTGAGGCATATGCCTTTTGCCTCGGCCGTCATGAGGACGTCCACTTCCGGCAGGCGCTTCATGAGTTCGGGAGCGACGGTCTGGATGAGTTCGGTGTCGGAAAGCACGACGAAGCTGGCGAGGGCGAGATTTTCCCCTATCTTGACGAAGGGCAGCTTGCGCTTGAGTCCCATGATTTCAAAGTCGAAGTATTCCACATGGCCTCCTGCATAGAGCATATTGAAAGAGAATTTTTAAACAGGGTTGAGGGCATGACCTTGCGGGAGCAGGGCAGGTTTGTGACGCCTGCCGCGCCGAAGCGGAGAAACGCCCCGGCGCGGCCTGAAAGGATTACAGGAACACGGGCGCGCCGGGACCGAGGGGCAGATCCATTTCCATCCAGATGATGAGGAACAGTCCCCAGAAGAAGAGGATGCCGAGCGCGTAGGGCAGCATGAGGGAAATGATGGTGCCGAGGCCCGCGTTTTTCGCATACTTCTGAGCCACGCCGATGATGAAGGCCATGAAGGGCTCAAGCGGCGAGATGGCGTTGGTGGTGGAGTCGGCCACACGGTAGGCGGCCTGCACGAAGTAGGGCGAGAGCTGCATCTGCATGAGCATGGGCACGAATATGGGGGCCAGAAGCGCCCACTTGGCCATGGCGCTGCCGATGAAGAAGTTGATGCAGGCGGTGAGGATGAGGAAGCTCACTACGAGCGGAATGCCGGAAAAGCCCGTGTCGTTGAGGAATGCTGCGCCCTGTATGGACAGGTACATGTCCAGATGGGTGTAGGCGAAGCTGGAAACGAACTGACCGGCGGCGAAGCACAGCACGATGAAGGAGGAGAATTCCCGCATGGCCTGCCCCATGAAGCGGACCACGTCCTTGTCGTTGCGTATGACCTTGGTGCTCACGCCGTAGGGAATGGACACGGCAAGGAAGAACACCAGCAGGATGGGCACGAGAGAATCAAGGAAGGGGGAACGCACGATGCTGAAGGTCTTGGGATTGCGCAGAATGCCGTGTTCGGGCACCACGGTGAGCAGAATGAGGCAGATGTAGATGAGTCCGCCGATGAGGGCGGCGCGCAGACCGCGGCGTTCTTCGGGCGTGACGGTCATGTCTTCGCTGCCCATGGCGCCTTCGTGCATGGCCACGCCTTCAAGACGGGGTTCGACGAATTTTTCCGTGAGGAAGACGATGATGGCCGTGACGAGGAAGGTCGAGGCCGACATGAAGTACCAGTTGACGGCGGGGTGCACGGTGATGGAAGGATCGATGATCTGGGCGGCCTGCTGCGTGATGGCGGCAAGGCCCACGTCGGTACCCACCACCAGAAGGTTGGCGTTGAGACCGGCGGCGCAGCCTGCGAAGCCCGTGGCCATGCCGGCCAGAGGATTGCGTCCGAGGCCCTTGAAGATCATGGCGCCGAGGGGAGGCACTACCACGAAGGCCGCGCTGGAAGCCATGTTGCCCATGACGCCGCAGAAGGCGATGATGGCCGTGACCATGCTGCGGGGCGCGCTGAGAATGGTGGCGCGAAGCACGGCGGAGAGAAGACCCACTTCTTCGGCCACGCCGAGGCCGAGCATCATGACGAGCACAAGGCCGAGGGGCTTGAACCGCACGAAGTTGTCCACGCAGTTTTTAAGGAACCAGGTGAGGCCGTCCACAGAAACGAGGCTCTGCACGACCAGCGTTTTTCCCTTGGGGTCGACCATGGAGATTCCCTGCAGAAGATAGGAAATGACCATGACGATCAGCGTAAGGATCAGAAAGATGGTGACGGGATGCGGCAGCCTGTTGCCGGCTCGTTCAATGAAGCCGAGTATGCCGGAAAGGTTTTCGATTTGTTCTTTCGCCATGGCCTGGAGCTCCTTGGGCGTGGTGCAGAAGTGAGAGGGTCTTTATACGAAGCATCACGGCGCGGAAGGTCCGCGACGTGATGCGCCGGGGTATTAGGGATAGGGATATCAGTCGAAGTCGTCAAGCGTTTCAAACGCCTTGCGCGCGTCCTTGCGGAGCTCTTCATTGGTGAGAACGTCGAATCCGGTCAGACACATGGACTTTGCGGCGAGGATCATTCCCTTGAAGCCTCCTTCGCCGTTGCAGGCCTCGGCGAACTCGGGCGTGTGGCCGACGAGGTGGGCTCCGCCGATGGAGATGTAGGGATGGATGGAAGGAGCCTTGAAGCTGACGTTGCCCATGTCGGTGGAATAGCTGCTCTGCACTTCTTCAATGTAGTCCTCTCCGAGCAGATCGAGGTTGGCGGCAAAGGCGTGCAGAAGGGGCATGTTGTGGCGCATGGTGTAGTAGGGATGCGCGGAATGGCGGTAGGAGAACTGGCAGCCGAGAGCCATGGCGCAGCAGCGCGCGCAGTTGACCACGCGTTCGATGGCGTTGTTGAGCGTTTCCGGCTTGCGGGCGCGTACGCCGTAGCGCAGACGGGCGAACTCGGGGATGGTGTTGATGGAGGTGCCGGTGTCGGTGAGCAGACCGTGAATGCGCACGTCGCGGGTCATGTGCTGGCGCAGGCTGTTGATGCCCATGACGGCAAGGGCCGCGGCGTCCATGGCGTTGATGCCCTTTTCCGGAGCGCCGGCGGCATGGGCGGCCTTGCCCTTGAAGTCCATTTCCAGGTTGGCCCGGGAAATGAGCTGCTGCTTGAGAATGGTGCGGCCTTCGGCATGGGCGGCAATGACGGCGTCCATTTTGTCGAAAAGTCCGGCGTCGGCCATGGGAACCTTGCCGCCAGCATCTCTGACGTTGCCTTCTTCGGCGGGAGTGCCGAACACGTGCACGGTTCCGGCGGGAAGATGTCGGGCGAGCGCCACCGCGGCGCCGCAGGCGGCCGTGCCGAAGAGGTTGTGACCGCAGGCGTGACCGAGTCCGGGAAGCGCGTCGAACTCGGCAAGAAACGCCACCTGCGGTCCTTCTCCAGAACCGAAGCTGGCATGGAAGGCCGTGGGCATGCCAAGCAGGTTGCGTTCCACCTTGAAGCCGTTGGACTCGAGAAAGTCGGCGAGACGGGCGGAAGACTTGAATTCCTGATAGCCCAGCTCGGGTTCGGCGAAGATGGCGGAGGCCGTTTCCCTCATCTGGTCGGACAGTTTTTGGATTTCATCCAGGAGAAGCTTTTTTTCATGAGAGATTTCGGGCATGGTGCCTCCTTTTATTGTCTCGGGAAAGTGTGCGTTCTGCGCACTGTACTCATTAATGAAGGGGGAAGCAAGAAAATCGCTTGAAAAAACAGTCTATTGATGACTGACGGACCGCAGTCGTTCCGGCTCGGCCCGTCAGCTTGCTGCACGCGCGGCAATCTTCGTCTTCCTGCGTCGCTTTGGCTATTTCTTGTCGTGGCCGTCTTTTTTCCCGTCGGCATGCTTCAGGGCTTTTTTCAGCGCGTCGCGGTAGGTGCGCAGCACCGAAAGTCTGGCGTATTTTTTGTCCTCCGCGGGAATGATGTGCCACGGTGCGTAGTCCGTGCTGGTCCGAAGGAACATTTCGTCGGCGGCGAGCACGTATTCCGGCCACTTTTCTCTGTTGCGCCAGTCGTCGGGCGTGATCTTGTACTGCTTCCACGGCGTCGATTCCCGTTCCTTGAAGCGGCGCAGCTGCTCGTCCGGGGAAATGTGCAGCCAGAATTTCAGAAGCACGCTGCCCTGATTTATGAGCTGCTCCTCAAAAAGATTGATTTCCGAATAGGCGCGGCTCCAGTCCTCCTGAGGCGTAAGTCCTTCCACCCGTTCCACCAGCACGCGGCCGTACCAGGAACGGTCGTACACCGTGATGAATCCGGCGCGGGGCACGTGTCGCCAGAAGCGCCACAGGTAGTGATGCGCCAGCTCTTCGTCGGAAGGAACGCCTATGGGAATGGCCCGGCTTATGCGGGCATCTATGCCGTCCATGAGGCGTCGTATGCTGCCGCCCTTGCCCGAGGCATCCCAGCCTTCAAACACGAGCGTGCTCGAAATGCCCTTGCGCCAGGCGTGATAGGTAAGTTCGTGCAGCTCGGTCTGCAGCTCGGCCAGATCCTTTTTGTAGGTGTCGGGGTCCGCCTTCACGCTCAGATCTATGGCATCCAGCGTGGAAATGACGCTTTGCGGTGCGGCGGCGCCTTTCTCTTCAAGACGGGCCTTTCTGGCTTCCTGTCCGGCAACGGCGCGTTCCACCGTGGCGATGACGGCCTTTGCCACGGCAAGGTTGCGGTAGTTCGCATCCGCGGCGTCAATGACGGTCCAGGGGGCGAAGGCACGGTCGGTCAGCGTGATGGCACGGGCCGCGGTGCTGGCAAGGCCGTCGTAATTTTCGGAGGCTTTTTTGTCGTAGGGCGTGAAGTGGAGCATTTCCTTGTGGGCCAGACGCTTCTTGAGCCGGACCTCGTGCTCCTTCCGGTCGAGGTGCAGCCATATCTTGGCTATGGCCATGCCGGAGGCGGCAAGACTTTCTTCAAGTCCGCGGCAGTGATGCATATGGGAGTTGAAGGCCATCTCGCTCATGTCGCCAGAGCAGAACTTGCGCATGGCAAGACCGTACCATCCGCCGAAAAACACGCCCACGCTTCCCGCGGCAGGCAGGCAGCGCCAGTAGCGCCAGTCTTCAGGGCGTTCACGCTCCTCGTCGGTCTCCATCCAGAACACGTGGTTGTGCACATGCTTGCTGTCCATCCATTCCGACAGCAGGTTGATGACCGCGCCGCGGCCGGCACCGTCTATGCCGGCTATGATGATGAGCAGAGGGATCTTGCGGTCCATGCACTGCCGTTGCGCCTCAAAAAGCTTCATGCGCAGCTCGGGAGCCTGTTCCTTGTAGTCCTTGTCGCTGCAACGTCTGCCCAGTACGACTGTCTCAAACATGGAAACCTCGTTTTCTTGCGGAATGTGGGGGCGGCGGGCTTGCGGCGCGCCGTGCTTCTGCAGGTAACTGCAGACGGCCTTTCAAAAAAGGCAATATGCCGGAACCATGAGAAAAAAGTTTTGAGCCGAAGGGGAACTGAAGGTCGTTTCGTCTCAGGCGAAGACGGCCCGGTACAGCGACGACGCGCCGATGAAAAGGCTGAACAGGGCAAAGAAGCGCTTCAGGTTCGTCAGCGGCAGGCCGGACCAGTGGGCGAGCCTTGCCCCCACCACGGCCATGATGATGCCGGGGAGCATGAGCGAAAGCGTGCCGGGAAAATAGACATAGCCGAGAGACCATTCGGGAAGCCCCGGCTGATTCCAGCCGAGCACCGCATAGCTTATGGTGGCCGTGAGCGATATGGGCAGCGTGAGGGCCGCCGCCGTGCTCACGCTGTCGCACCAGTCGTGACCGGCCCACACGAGAAATATGATGATCTGCATGGAGCCCGCCACGCCGGTCATGCTGGCGATCATGCCCACGAACAGACTGACCGGCACATAAAACTTCTTCATTTTTTCATTGGGGCGGGGGGTGCGTCCGATGAACATCTGCGAGGATATGATCAGGAGAATGACGCCGAAGAGCGCTTCGAGCGTGCGCCCGTTGACGTGATGGGCCAGCAGCGCACCGGAGACGGCGCCTGCGATGATGCCGGGCAGCATGGTTCTCCATACGTCCCAGCGCATGGAGCCCATGCGCGTGTGCGCGATGAAGGTGGTCAGGGAGGTGATGAGCATGGTCGAAGGCGCGGTGCCCACCGCCAGATGCTGCACGATGTCCTGCGATATGCCCATCTGCGTGAAGAGAATGTTCAAAAGAGGCACGATGATGAAGGCCCCGCCCACGCCGAACATGCCGGACAGAAGACCGACGAGCGAACCGCCGCAGACGAGTATGAGGACGATCTGAAGGAAGCTTGTCATGAAGGTACCGGAAAAATTTTAAGGGAAACAACGGGATATCCGGTTACCCTATAACAGAAAGACTCCTTCGGCAATCCCGGGCATGATGCAGAAAACGCCCCCTCCCGACGTCGCATCTTTTGCGGAGCGGCGCTCTGGACGGCCGGGGCAAGGTCTCCTTTACCGTCGGACGTGGATATGGCATATTCCTCACAAGCGTGCCAAGGAGTCTCTCATGTCCGCAGTCACCGTTCCCGAGCATTCACGGCCCCTTCTTGAGGCATTGTCGGCAGGTCATTCCTTCGAGCTGGACAGTCACATATTCGTCGCGGACGGCGACTGGCTCATGGCCATAGGCTATCCGCTGGAAGGAGAGTTTTCCGTCCGGAGGTTCGAGACTGCGCTTGACGAGGCACTGCGCCGCATCAGGCCTTCCGACTGCTTCGCCATAGCGCCGCAGATGCCCGAAAGGCTGAAGGACTGCGTGCAGGAGCGCGACGTGTATTATACGCTTTCCGCCGCGGCTGCGGTGCCTGCAAAGCTGCGCGGCCCGGTGCGTCATGCGAGGGAACGCCTCACGGTGGACGAAACGCGGGAGTTCTCGCCGGAGCACAGGAGACTGTGGGCGGAATTTCTCTCCCGAATTCCTCTGCCGCCGCGCATACGCCAGCTTTATTCCGGCACGGCCTCGGCTCTCCGCGGAAAGGCCGACCTCAGGCTGCTCAACGCCTGGGACGCCGAAGGGCAGCTTGCGGCCTGTCTTCTGCTTGACTATTCTCTGCCGGACCACGTGAGTTATGTGCTCGGCGCGCACTCCAAGACTCATTACGTTCCGCACGCGCCGGACCTGCTTTTTGCCGAAATGCTGGAGCGGGCCCGAGCGGAGGGCAAAAGCACCGTGCTGCTCGGCCTCGGCGTGAACGAGGGCATAACCCGCTTCAAGAAAAAATGGGGCGGCGTGACGGATGCGCCCTATGAGCTTGCCGTGTGGCAGCCTGCCGCAGGTCTTTCGGGCGGCGGCAGCTTTTTCGACATGGCCGCATATCTCGCCATAAGCATAGGTTCCTCGTCGAGCAGCTATGAAATGTCGCGCTGGAAGTTCTTCGACTCCCTTCCTCAGCAGCGCCCCTGCGCCATGCTCTGGAGGCTCGACAAGAACGGGCGCACGTCGTGGATAGGCGGTTCCGCGCATTTTTTCTGCTACTCCTTCGAGCATTCCCTGCGGCGGCTTTTTGAGAACGTGGACACCGTGCTTCTGGAAGGCCCCATAGATTCCGACAGCATGGACGAGGTGGCCCGCATCGGCCGCTCTCCCGAGCCGGATGCGCCGCGGGTGGCGCAGTTTCTTTCCGAAGAGGACATCGTCCGGCTTGAACGCATGGTCTACGGACCGGAAGGTTTTCTTGCACGGCTTGCCGGCGTGCAGCAGGAGCGGCGCATAGACGTGCGCGCCGTGCTGGCGGAAAGTCGTCAGTGGTACGCTTTCTTCTCGCTCTGGACGTCGTATCTCGAGCGCAACGGCTGGACCAACTCCGTGGATCTCGAGGTGTGGGACGTCGCGCTCGACATGGGCAAGTCGGTCATGGGCATGGAGAGTCTGGCCGAGCAGATAGCTTCGCTCGAGTCCGCGCCCATGGAGCGCATAGTAAGGTTCATGAAGGAGTGTTCCTTCTGGCCGAAGCTCATGAAGAGCAACCGTTCCCGTTATCTTGCGGGAGATCTCATGGGCATGATGGGCACGAGCGCGGAATTTCCCACCCGTACGGGCACCATCATCAGCGTGCGCGATCAGCGTTTCCGCGAGAGGATGCGACCGTACGTCGAGAGAGGAGGAACGGCGGTGTTCGTGGGCTCGGCCCACATGATCAACCTGCGGCAGATGCTGGCAGAGGACGGTTTTACCGTGACCCGCGTGCTGCCGACGTGGAAGCACAGATTTTCCGCCTGGATTCGGAGGGACGATTCCGTGGTGCTGCCGGGCAACCCCGACGCTCCCGCGTGGGAGAAGGCTCCGGCGGAGAACGTGCGCTCGTCAGCGCTGCGCAGGGAAGGCGGCGGAGAACGTGCGGAACGGGTCGTGGCGTCCCGCGGTCCGTCTTCCGGCAGGGGACTTGCCGATCTCGGCGCGAGGGCCGTGGTGCCGGAACAGATTCCTTCCTATGTGCGTGCGGTGTCGGGCCGCACGCTGCGTTCGTGCGAGGGCTTTGCCGCCTGGACCACGGCCGACAGCTGCACGCTGGTGGCCTTCCCCGCGCAGGATGAGCTGTCTTCCTGCGACATCCGTTCTTCCGCCTATGCCGGGAGACTGGAGCGGGCTGTTGCCTGCGCGCTTGCCATGCCGAACCTTCGCAGAATCACGGTGCTTTCTCCCGTCGTGCCCGCTGCCGCCCCCGACAGGGCCGTGGTGGAGAGCGACGCATGGTGGTGCGTGAACCTTCCCCACACGCCGGGGCAGAAGCTGCGCAACATGCTTCGCCGGGCGCAGAGGGAAGCCGTCGTGGCCGTGGAGGACTGGGGACCGGAACACGACGTGCTGGTGGACCACTACCTCAAGGTGCGTACGCTTGCCCCCGGAACAAGACACATTTTCGGCAGAGTGGGGGCATATGTGCAGGCATCGCCGGAGGCACTGCTCTTTGCCGCGCGCAGCGCCTCGGGCAGGCTGCTTGCCATGGCAGTGGGCGACTACAGCGCACTTTGCACGGCCTTCTACATGTTTGCCTTCCGACAGGACGACTGTCCTCCCGGCGTGAGCGACGCGCTTTTGCAGGCGCTTGCGGACGAAGCCGTGCGTCGCGGGCAGAGCGTGCTGAATCTCGGGCTCGGCATAGACGGCGGAATCACCTTCTTCAAGAAGAAGTGGGGAGCCTTCGAGCTCATGCCGCATCTGGAAACGAGCTGGACGCTCTAGCAGGAGGAAGAGCATGGCAACCGACGTCAAACGGCTTTTCGCAAGGTTTCGGGCTCCCGGAATTCTGCAGGATCTGCGTGATTTTCTCCGGCCGCGCGAGCTGGAATGTCTGCAGGTGGAAGTGACTTCCTGCTGCATGGGAAAGTGCGTGTACTGCCCGCACACCACGCGTTCGGACGTGTGGAAGAGCCGGCACATGGAGGCCGAGACCTTTGCCGCGCTCTGGCCTGTCATGACCAGAACGGGACGCGTGCATCTGCAGGGCTGGGGAGAGCCTTTTCTCAATCCGTACTTCATGGACTTCGTGTCTCTTGCGCGCAGGGCCGGCTGTGCCGTGTCCACCACCACCTGCGGGATGGTCATGAACGAGAAGCTTGCGGAAGACATTGTGGCAAGCGGCATGGACATCGTGGCCTTTTCTCTGGTGGGCACGGATGAACAGAGCAACCGGGCCCGTGCCGGCGTTCCCTTTTTCCGCGTGGAGAACGCCGTGAAAATCCTGCAGAAGATCCGCCGTGAAAAAAATGCCGTGCATCTGGAAATTCATCTGGCCTACCTCATGCTTGCCTCAAACGTGGAGGCCGTGCGAGGCTTGCCCGAGCTCATGGAAGACTGGGGCGTTCACGCTGCGGTCATCAGCACCATGGACTACATTCCCTCGAAGGACATGGCGAAGGAAGCCTTTGCGCCCCATGAAAGGGATAAGATAGAAGCGGCCAGAGCAGTGCTTGAAGAGGTCGGCGCGAGGGTGCGCGCCGGCGGCCGCGACTTCTATGCGTCGCTTCCTGCGCCGGAGCCCGCGCCGTGCTGCCGTGAAAGGGCGCACCGGACGCTGTACGTGGACGCCGACGGATTTGTTTCCCCCTGCGTGTACTTGAACGTGCCGCTTGAGAATCCGCAGCCCAACCGCACGGTTTTCGGCTGCGTGCGGGAACAGAGTCCGGTGGACATATGGTCCCTGCCGGAGTACGCAGGCTTTCGTGCGGCCGTGCAGACGGCTGATCCTCCGGCTGCCTGCGTTTCCTGCGCCAAGCGGTTTGAGGCTCCCTGCGCGTTGCATGAGGAAACGAAATAGTCCCTGGCAGGGAAGGGCGGAGGCCTTTTCGGATCGGGGATGTTCATACCGTCGGCGTTTGCGGAGCCGTGCGTGCGGCCCGGGGCTTCTGACGATGATAAAGACGGCTCGCCGTGCTTCGGGGAGCCGGGAGGACGTATGTTCATAAGAAATGCGACCATGGCCGATCTTGCGGCCATAGCCGAGGTGGAACGGCGCTGCTTTCCTGCCGGTGAGGCGGCTACGGAAGAGGAATTTCGTGAAAGGCTTGCGGCCTATGCCGACAGTTTCTGGCTGCTGTTTGAGGATGGGCGGCTTGCCGCCTTCATCGACGGCATGGCCACGGATGAGCGCGATCTGCGAGACGAGATGTACGCCGACGCCTCGCTGCACCGGGCCGACGGCCGCTGGCAGATGATATTCGGGCTCAACACGCTTCCCGAGTTCCGAAGAAGAGGCTATGCCGCCATCCTTGTCAGAAGACTGACGGAAGAGGCCAGGAAAAGGGGAAAGGCGGGCGTCGTGCTCACATGCAAGGAAAGACTCATTCCCTATTATGCCTCTCTCGGCTTTGAGGACGAAGGAGTTTCCTCATCCACGCACGGCAATGTCGTGTGGCATCAGATGCGTCTTTCCTTTCGGGAATCATGAGGGGGGCTGCTGGGAAGAAGACAGCGCGAACGTCCGGCGTTCTTTCCGTCGCCGTGCGTGCGCGGGCTTTTGTTTCGGCTCTCTGACGTGAAGTGAGAGCCCTTTTGGGCACAGTCAGGCATTAAAAAAATACCGGAAAATAAAAATATGTAATATGGCCCGATTAGAGTTTTTTTTCTCAAAAAGCTCAAGGACCGGTCAATGTATCTTCTTGCATAATTTTGTCAAGTTGAATACTTGGCATCTAAGATTATCTGCATGCTCCTCCGGCTCTGGTGGTGCGGAGGAGTTGCAGGCCTTCGAGAGGTTGTTTGTATGGTAAGTTTCTTTCTGTGCCTGGCCCTGCTGATCATCGGTTACTTTACCTACGGCAAGTTGGTAGAGAACACCTTTGGTCCGGACGACCGGGAGACTCCCGCCGTAGTCATCAATGACGGCGTCGACTATGTGGTGCTTCCTCAGTGGAAGCTGTTTCTCATTCAGCTTCTGAACATCGCCGGTCTCGGACCCATCTTCGGCGCCCTTCAGGGTGCGCTCTGGGGCCCCGTCGTGTTTTTGTGGATCACCTTCGGCACCATTTTTGCCGGCGGTGTTCACGACTTCTTCTCCGGCATGACCAGTGAACGCAACAACGGTGCTTCCGTATCCGAAATCACCGGCATCTACCTCGGGTCCACGATGAAGACCGTCATGCGCATCTTCTCGGTGGTGCTGCTCGTCATGGTAGGCACCGTGTTCGCCGTGGGTCCTGCCGGCCTCATCGTCAAGCTGTGCAGTGAAGCCGGCGCTTCCGGCATTCTGCTGAACGCTTCGTTCTGGCTGACGGTCGTGCTGGTGTACTACTTCATTGCCACCTTCATTTCCATCGATAAGATCATAGGCAAGATTTATCCCGTGTTCGGCATCTGCCTCATCATCATGGCTGTGGGCGTGGGCGCCGGCATCGTGGTGAATCCCGCCTATCAGATTCCTGAACTCTGGGATCACTTCACCAACATGCATCCCAAGGGCACGCCCATCTGGGCCTTCATGTTCATCACCGTGGCCTGCGGCGCCATTTCCGGCTTCCACGCCACGCAGTCGCCTCTTATGGCCCGCTGCATGAAGAGCGAACATCAGGGGCACTTCGTGTTCTACGGCGCCATGGTGTGCGAAGGCATCATCGCCCTCATCTGGGCCGCCGCCGGCTGCACCATCTATGAAATCACCGACGGACAGACCACCGGTCTTCTGGCCAGCCTCGCCGCCGGCCAGTCCGCCGCCATTTACGACGTGTGCAGCAAGACCATGGGCGGCATAGGCATCGGCCTTGCCATGGTCGGCGTCATCGCCTGCCCCATCACCTCCGGCGACACGGCCTTCCGTTCCGCCCGTCTGGTGCTGGCCGACTGGTTCAAGGTCTCGCAGACCAGCTACAAGAACCGTCTCCTCTTCTGTGTGCCGCTGCTCGGCGCCGGTGCGCTCATCAGCCAGCTCGACTACACCGTCGTGTGGCGCTACTTCAGCTGGACCAACCAGACTCTGGCCATGATCGTGCTGTGGGCCGCCTCCATGTACCTCTTCCTCAACAAGAAGAACTTCTGGATCACCGCCGTGCCCGCCACCTTCATGAGCGCCGTGTCCAGCACCTACTTCTGCATGGCTCCCGAGTGCCTCGGCCTCGTGGTGCAGCTGCCCGTCGCCGTTTCCTATGTGATCGGCGTGGTCGTGGCAGCGCTGTTCCTGGCTCTGTTCCTGCGTGCGACCCGCGCTCGTCGCGCCTGACGTCGGAGCCGCTTTTCCTGAAAGCGGCATGACGGAAGACTCTGAAAGAGACAGTCGTCTTTTGAGAAACATCCGGTGACGGAACGCCGAGGCGTTCCGACCCCTTCCGTTCAGAGCGCAAGGGGGCCGCCTTTACGGGCGGCCCCCTTTTCTTTATTTCTGTTTTGCGGCATGGTGCCGCACGAGTGCGAAATTCATTTCTCCGGAGAGCGCATGATGCTGTATTTCAAACCTGCCAAGCTCGGCAGTGCTGGACTTGGCGACAAGGAGCTGAGGGACGATCGCAGGT
>NZ_CAJJIC010000051.1 GCF_905187505.1 uncultured Mailhella sp. | reverse complement strand
AAGACAAGTTCGAGAACATGGGCGCTCAGCTCGTCCGCGAAGTGGCCTCCAAGACCAACGACGCCGCCGGCGACGGTACCACCACCGCCACCGTTCTGGCTCAGGCCATTTATCATGAAGGCGTGAAGCTCGTGGCCGCCGGCCGCAACCCCATGCCCATCAAGCGCGGCATCGACAAGGCCGTGGCCGCCATCACCGCTGAGCTCGGCAACATTGCCAAGCCCACCCGCGACCAGAAGGAAATCGCTCAGGTCGGCACCATTTCCGCCAACTCCGACGCCACCATCGGCAACATCATTGCCGAAGCCATGAGCAAGGTCGGCAAGGAAGGCGTCATCACCGTTGAAGAAGCCAAGGGCCTCGAAACCACCCTCGAAACCGTGGAAGGCATGCAGTTCGACCGCGGCTACCTGTCCCCCTATTTCGTGACCGATCCCGAAAAGCTGGTGTGCGATCTTGAGAATCCCTTCATCCTGCTTCAGGAAAAGAAGATCACCGGCATGAAGGAAATGCTGCCTGTCCTCGAACAGGTCGCCAAGATGAACCGTCCTCTGCTCATCATCGCCGAAGACGTGGAAGGCGAAGCTCTGGCCACCCTCGTGGTGAACAAGCTGCGCGGCACTCTTCAGGTTGCCGCCGTCAAGGCTCCCGGCTTTGGTGATCGCCGCAAGGCCATGCTGCAGGATATCGCCATTCTTACCGGCGGCACCGTGGCTTCCGATGAAATGGGCGTCAAGCTCGAAAACTTCACTCTGGCCAACCTCGGCACCGCCAAGCGCGTGCACATCGACAAGGACAACACCACCATCGTCGACGGTGCCGGTCAGTCTGCCGACATCAAGGCCCGCGTCGCTCAGATCCGCGCTCAGATCGGCGAAGCTACCTCCGACTACGACCGTGAAAAGCTGCAGGAACGTCTGGCCAAGCTGGTCGGCGGCGTGGCTGTGATCAAGGTCGGCGCTGCTACCGAAACCGAAATGAAGGAAAAGAAGGACCGCGTCGAGGACGCCCTCAACGCTACCCGCGCCGCCGTTGCCGAAGGCATCGTGCCTGGCGGCGGCACCGCCTACATCCGCTGCCTGCCTGCTCTCGACGACATCGAGGCTTCCGAGGAAGAAATGGCCGGTGTGAACATCGTCCGTCGCGCCGTGGAAGAACCTCTTCGTCAGATTGCCGCCAACGCCGGCTTCGAAGGCTCCGTGGTCGTTGAAAAGGTCCGCGAAGGCAAGGACGGCTTCGGCTTCAACGCCGCCACCGGCGAATACGAAGACCTCATGGCCGCCGGCATTATCGACCCCAAGCAGGTTTCCCGCTTCGCTCTGCAGCATGCTTCTTCCGTGGCCGCTCTCCTGCTGACCACCGAATGCGCCATTGCTGAACTGCCCAAGCCCGAGCCCGCTGCTCCCGCTGCGCCCGGCATGGGCGGCATGGGCGGCATGTACTAAGAAATGCCACGGCGGGCTTCTGCCCGCCGCGCCTGATAGAAAAAAGGGGAACCGTCTTTGCGGCTCCCCTTTTTTCATGTCCGTCGTCGGGCTCGACGGCCTGACGCCGAGGCATGAAAGGCACGGCCGACATGATGCGCTGAGGTCGCGTTTTTCTGCTCCCGCGCCGGAGCTGGAACGGACTGCGCATTTCCTAAAGGAGAATGTCATGACGGAATATGACGACGAAGGCCGCAGAGTCGTGGAGCCGGAAATTCTGGTGAACGGAACGTACCGGAAGGCGTACTCCGATGAGGCCTTTCATTCCAAGCTGCTGCGCTTTGCCGGAACCATAGGAAAGGAGGGGCTCCGTTCGGCGCTCATCCTTTATTATACGCTTCAGCGCAAGGATCTGCCGGGAAAGACGCGGGCCATCATTTTAGGAGCTCTGGGGTATTTCATTCTTCCCGTCGATGTCATTCCCGATATCGTTCCCGTACTCGGATTCACCGACGACATAGGCATTCTGGCCGCTGCCCTTGCCGCCGTGGCCATGTACGTGGACGACGAAGTCCGGGCAAAGGCCGATGCCGCGCTTGATCGCTGGCTCGGCAGGGCGGAAAAGGTCCTCGGGAAAAAATAGCGCGTCCCATGGTGCCGCTGAAGGTTCGGAAGTCGGGACAGGGGGCAAGCCGGGGATCTGCCTGGATGCCGTCCCCGCTTCATGGAAGCGGGGAAAAGGCAGTCTTGTCCCCCGGGCGGAACTGAGTCAGAGGCTCTTCGGGGATTTGTCGTGAATTCCAGACGTCGCCGTGCTCTTCCGTCGGAGCGGAGACGTGTTGCGACCGCTTCCGCGTGCTCTGCCGCCCCTTCCGGAGAACGTATGGAAGAGGTCGGAATGTGCACGGAAGCACCCGCAGGGGCTCTGTCCTTTGGAAAGTCCAAAGGGAAAACAGGTCTTGGGGAGGCGGACGTCGAAGGCGGGAGGAAAGCTTTCCGTCCCGAGTCCCGGACGGCCTGTCTCTGAAGGGCTGACCGGACTTCTCCGTTCGGAAAATTTTCCGTGGCGGAGAAAAAGACTTGCCATTTCCGGGAAAACGGGATATGTACGTCCTTCGTATGTCCGCATGGACATGCACAGCACTTGCCTGTAATGGAAAAAGTCGTCTTCTTTCGGGAAGACGCACCTGCACCGACCGACGGGAACAGGTCATCATGCCTGCCAGCATCATACAGGGAGTGTGCGCCGCATGGCGGCTTCCGGTTCGCCGGTTTACCTGTAATATGGGAAGCAGGCTTCATTTCTGACCCGTTTTTCGGAGGTTTTAATGTACGCTATTGTTGAAGTGCTCGGCAAGCAGTACCGCGTTCAGGAAGGCAACAAGGTGGTTGTCGACCTCATGAACGCTGAAAAGGACAGCGAAGTGTCCCTCGACCGCGTGCTCATGATCGGCGGCGAAAACACCAAGATCGGCACCCCCGTCGTGGAAGGCGCCAAGGTGACCGCCAAGGTCGTTGATCACATCCTCGGCGACAAGGTCGTGGTGTTCAAGCACAAGCGCCGCAAGGCTGAACGCCGCACCCAGGGCCATCGTCAGGAATACACCGTTCTTACTGTTACCGGTATCGTCGCCTAACGGGCGTACCGCTATTTTCCAAGGAGTTTCATCATGGCACATAAAAAAGCAGGCGGCAGCTCCCGCAACGGTCGTGACAGTGAAGGTCAGCGCAGAGGCGTGAAGCGCTTCGGCGGCCAGCATGTTCTTGCCGGCAACATCATCGTTCGTCAGCTCGGCACCGTGGTCTATCCCGGCGCCAATGTCGGCATGGGCCGCGACTACACCCTTTTCGCCAAGTGCGACGGCGTGGTGAAGTTTGAAAAGTTCCTCCGCAAGCGTCGCGTGCACAAGCGCGTGAGCATCGTGCCCGCGGAAGCCGCGGCGTAACTGCGCTTACGGCATGATTTGTTGGGGCGAGAAGGGCCATGGCTCTTCTCGCCCTTTGTGTCATTTTTCGGGGAAGCAGGCCTTTTGCCGCATACGGCGGCTTGCCCGGCGGCATCCCCTCTCTGAATCCGACGCGTGCCGTTTCTGCCGGAGCGTCCGCGGCGGTAAGGCCGCTTTCTGCTTCGCGCGGCAGGATGCCGCTTTCTCTGGAAGCAGGGCGGTCGCCGCGCCACCGGCGGCAGACGGAGTCCTTTCGCGGCCGTCGGCGGCGTCGCGTCCCAATCGTGAGGAAAGCATATGAAATTTGTGGATGAAGCCACCATTCAGGTAAAGGCCGGCAAGGGAGGAAACGGCTGCGTTTCCTTCCGCCGTGAAAAGTTCGTGGCCAAGGGCGGCCCCGACGGGGGCAACGGCGGCGACGGCGGCAACGTGTACGCCCGCGCTTCCACCAGACTGTACAGTCTGTACGACTTCCGCCTGAAGCGCATTTATGAGGCCGAGAACGGTCAGGGCGGCATGGGCAGTCAGTGCGACGGACACAAGGGCGAGGACCTCATCATCGAGCTTCCTGCCGGAACCCAGCTTTATGAGCGCACCGGCGAAGGCGAAGAGCTCTTTGCCGACATTTCCGATCCCGACAAGCTGGTGCTTCTTGCGGCGGGCGGCCGCGGCGGCAAGGGCAACGAACATTTCAAGTCCTCCACCATGCGCGCGCCTCGCTTCGCACAGAAGGGCGAACCCGGCGAAGAGCGCTCCTTCCGGCTGGAACTCAAGATTCTGGCCGACGCCGGCCTTCTCGGTCTGCCCAATGCCGGAAAGTCCACCTTCCTGTCGCGCGTGTCCGCGGCCCGTCCCAAGATTGCGGATTATCCCTTCACCACGCTGACCCCCAATCTCGGCGTGCTCATCGACGACTGCGATCCCGACAGACGCATGGTCATTGCCGACATTCCCGGTCTTATCGAGGGCGCACACGCCGGTCAGGGCCTCGGCGACCGCTTTCTGCGTCATGTGGAGCGCACGCGCTTTCTCGTGCACATTCTCAGCATCGAGGACGTGAACCTCGAGTCGGAGAATCCCTGGGAAGGCTTTGATCTCATCAACGAGGAGCTGTCCCGTTTCGATCCGGAACTGGCGCTGCGCCGTCAGATAGAAGTCGTGAACAAGATAGATCTGCGCACGCCGGAGGAGCTTGAGGCCGTAAAGGCCAGAGCGAAGGCCGACGGACGCGACATCGTGTTCATTTCCGCCCGCGAGAACATAGGCCTCGAAGAGCTCGTGGCGCGCATGTGGAAGCTGCGCGACGAACTGGACTTCAATGACCCCTTCGTCCATTATCAGGAGGAAGTGGTGGTGGATGAAGAGTTCCCCGACATCGAAGTGATATGGACGCGTGAATGATGAATACCCGTGAAAAGACGCTGAAAACGGCGCATACCCTTGTGGTGAAGGTGGGAAGCGCCGTGCTCACCACGGCCGACGGCCTGCACCTTTCCGTGCTGTACAATCTTGTGGAGCAGCTGGCCCGTCTGTCCCGCCAGGGCAGGCGTGTCTGTCTGGTCAGTTCCGGCGCGGTGGCGGCCGGAAGAACGGCTCTGCCCGACCGCGGCCGCAGCGTGGTGGGACTTTCCGGCAAGCAGGCGCTTGCTGCCATAGGTCAGGGCTGTCTCATGCGCGAGTATGAGCACGCCTTTGCCTCGCAGGGGCTTCTGTGCGCTCAGGTGCTGCTCACGAGGGACGATCTGCGCAGCCGTACCCGTTTTCTCAACGCCCGCAACACCTTCATGAACCTGCTCGACTGGGGCGTCGTCCCCATCGTCAACGAGAACGACACCGTGGCCGTGCAGGAACTCAAGTTCGGCGACAACGACCAGCTTGCCAGTCTTCTGCTCAATCTGGTGGAAGGTGATCTCTACATCAATCTCACGAGTGCGGACGGCGTGCTGGCGGTCAACCCCGAAAAGGCGGTCCCCGGTGCAGTCGTTCCCTGTCTCGACAGCATTGAGGACATTGCCTCCCTGGACATAGAGTCGCTTTGCGGCGCCAAGACCAGCGTGGGCACCGGCGGCATGCGTTCCAAGCTCATGGCCGCCCGTCGTGCGTCCCAGCTCGGCGTTCCTACGCTGATTCTGCCCGGGCGTCGTCCCGACATTCTCGACCGCGCCTTTGCCGGAGAGCATGTGGGAACATGGGTATGCCCGGCGGAACAGGCCGTGTCCCGGCGCAAGTACTGGATGGCCTATCAGTCCGAGCCGCAGGGCACCGTCGTGGTGGATGAAGGCGCGGCCCGCGCACTGGAGGAGAAGGGCGGAAGCCTGCTTCCCGGCGGCGTGACGGCCGTGGAAGGCTCCTTCGAGCCCGGGGCCCTCGTGCGCGTCGTGTGCGGGGAGCATCACATAGGCGTGGGGCTCACCAACTACTCTTCCGAGGAGCTTGAGCGCATCAAGGGGCTGCGTCGTGTGGAAGTGGCCGCCGTTCTCGGCGACGCCCACTATCCCGAAGTCATCCACAGGGACAATCTGCTCATCAATGCGGCGGTGTAGACGCACGTTTTTTTAGACAAGGGCCGGACTGCCTCGCGCAGATCCGGCCCTGCCGTTTTAATCTTTCGGCTCTCAGACGAACAAGCCGAAGTTGGTCATGGCATCGAGAGACGATCCTTCCGACGGCGCTTCAGCCGCGCCGGGCGCGGTGCAAAGTTCGGTCAGTCTTTTTTTCCATGTCTGGACCTGTGCGAGAAAGTCGTTGACGACAAGGCTCAGAATGTCGGGGGTGAGGGCGCTCTCGTCGAATCTTTTCCAGAGCACGACGCGGCCGAGCGCGCCGTGGACGGAAAGCGCCGCGCCGCCGGTCTTTGCGCCGAGAAGCGAATCTTCGAGCAGCGCGAGACAGGCCTTCCCGGAAAGGTCGGAGGCGTCGCCTATTTCAGAGTACATGAAGAGCGCGTGGTCTTCCTTGTCGTGGGTGAAGGTGACTTCGTTTTCGCCGTCGAAAAGCAGCGAGCAGCTGCCGTCGGCGTCGGGGACAAGATCATCGATGCCCAGAGAGCGCCCGAAGCTCTCCAGCGCGGTGTTCCATTCCATGGCCAAACTCCTTGATGAGCGTGGGCTCCTGCTTTAATTTCGGGTCGGTCTTCAAGGGGGAAGAAGCCTGGCTCCTTCCCCCGGTCAAGCGTTACGGTCTGTAATACTTGGAAAGCAGGGGGAAGAGGTCTGCATGATCGGCGATCACCTTTTCGATGCCGCTCATGAAGGTGTCTGCATCCTTGTTCCATTCCCTGGCGAAATCTTCCCGTATGGCGTCGAGCATATCCCGCCTGTCCTGCATGCACCTTTCGGCTAGGGGCGCGGGAGCGGTGGCCGCAGTCTGCACGAGCTTGTCCAGCACGTTGCGGGACTTGCAGAGCGGATTGGTGAGACGCTGAAGCCTGTCGGCCTCCACGGCAAGCTCTCTGCGTATGTCCTCCGCGCTTTTCGTGGGCTTCTCGCCCTCCTTGCCGTGCAGGAAGGCGAAGCGCTCGGGATTGAATTCCTGCGTGCGGCCTATGTCCAGAGAGTCGGCGGCGTTGAGCAGCATGGCTTCCAGCGTCTGCCCGCGGTGGGCGTCTATGCTGTCCCTCACGGCCTGCTCGTAGTCCGCGCCCAGAGTGGCGTTGCCGAAGGCGGCCTTCATGGCGTCCACGGTCATGTTGGCGCTTCTGTCTTCCCAGCGGTCGGTGCCGCCGCCCTGCCTGCCGAGGTCGTGCCCCGTAATGCCGCACAAAACGGCGTTGCGGTCCATGGGCACGCCCTGTTCCTCCAGCATGGAGCACATGACCGAGGCGAAAATGAACGCGCGGGCGATGTGGCCGCGGCCGTGCACCGAGGTGCCGCGCTCGAAGGTCTGTTCATGGTTCATGTAGGCGTCGAGATTGGCTATGAGGAAATTTCTTCTCGCCCGTCCGTCTGCGGGCATGGCCGCAGGCATGGCTGCGGCGGGGAAGGCCGGATAGCCGGGATGCGTCCGGTCGAGAACGGCGGCGGTCTGCGGGGCCACCTCGCGCAGGGCCTCACGGGTGGACTGCGGAATCAGCGACAGCTCGGCCGTGAAGGTTGGCACGTCCTTGAGATCGGCGCCGGCCACTCTTGAGGCGTTGACGGCGTTGCGCTGCATGAGCAGGAGCGTTGAGCTCATCACGCCGAAGTCCGCAGCATCCGCCAGCGCTTCGTCTCCGGAGCGGTGACCGACCTGAAAGAGCTGACCCATGAAGCTCAGCTGCTCGGGAGAGTTCAGCCGGGACTGAAGACGCTGCATGGCCTGCCTGTCCACGGCGGGAGAGCCGTTTTCGAGCATGGCCAGAGACATGAAGGAAATGCGGTCGAGTTCGGCGGCCTTGTCGTCCGCGCCGAAGTCGGCGTCGCCGAGGTTCTGGATGAAGCCGTTGAGATCGTCGGAAGCTCTCTGCATGAGCGCGCCGATGCTTCGGAAGACATCTTCCGGGGAAGGCGCGGCGCCGGCGTTCATGAGTCCGCGCAGCACATTGGCCTGCGCCGTGGCATGGGTGTGGATGATGCGCAGCTCTTCCGGCGAACGCAGCACCCTTGCGCTGCATACCCAGAAGGCGAAGGCGTCCTTCTGCGCCTGCGTGGCAAAGGGAAGACGCTCAAGTTCGGTCAGAAGTGCGGCCTTCTGCTGCAGCATGGGCTTTGCCGCCTTCTGGAAGGCCTGCCGGACCAGACTTTGCGGTTCCAGGCTTGCCTGACCCAGGTTCTTCATGTCAGCCTGGATGGTCTGCATGAACTTTCCGGCCAGACTGGCGAGGGCGTTGCCTTCAAGACGGAGCGTTCCCGGAGCAAGATTGTCGCCTATCTGTTCGGATTCGATGAGTTTTGCGATGTGTCCGGGAAGATCTGTGAGCACGGCTTCGGCTTCGGCGTCAATGCGCTCCCTGTCCAGATGACTGGCCTGGAATACCTTTTCTTCCTGGTGCAGCCTGTTGATGCCTTCCACTTCCCTGCCGAGGTCGAAGTTTTTGATGAGGTTCACATGAATGCCCGTGCGCTCCTCAAAGGCGGCCATGCGGGCCCTCAGCTCCTCGAGGTTCTCTTCCGGTACGTCGTTGATGTCGATGCGTATCTCGGCAATGTCACGGGAAGGAATGAGAGGGCCCTGTATCTGCGCTTCTATGTACTGCGCGCCGGTCAGATGCACGCGGGGGTGACTGCCGTCGGCGTTCTTCATGGCGGCCAGAGCGAGCGCGTTGCCGTCGAAAGTGCTCATGTGGGGAATGAGCGCTTCGAGATTGTCGTGTGTGGCCAGAAGACTGCGCGTGGCGGCGCGGTCGCCGAAGCAGTTCAGGAGCAGAGCCTTGAAGTGAGACTCCTGGTCCAGGTCGGTGAGTCTGATGTCCGAGGGCAGGGCGATGAAAGCGGACGCGCGGGCGTCCGGCACCTTGGCGATGCTGTCGAACCAGTTTTCCAGCGCCTTGTGTTCGGCGGAGTTTACGTCGCGGCAGGCCGTGGTGAATTCTGCCGGGAGTCCCGCGCCGTCCAGAAGCGCGTAGAAGTCCGCGCGGCGTTCCTGCGACATGTTGACCACGGGGGCATAGAACGTGTCTTCGGCAATGTAGGTCGCGCGCCTTGCCACGTCGTCCTTCAGCACTATGGCCGCCGATCCGTAGCCTGCGCCTGCGGATACGGCGCCTATTCTGCGGCCCTGCACGTTGAGCGCGCCGTACACGGGACGCTCGTCGGCCTGCACGGCGTGTCCTTCGAGCTCGGGGAAGAGCAGCCGTTCCGCGGCGTCACGGCGGGCGAGGTAGCCTTCGCCCTTGATGAGCGTTTCTTCTGCGGCCAGATGAAAGATGTTCTTCATCGGCTCGTCGGGATGCGCCATGATGCCGCTCTCGCTCAGAAGCACGTCCACGTCGACGTTGATGGTGAGTTCCGCGCTGCGCAGAATGTCGGCCATCTCCTTCACGGATACGGAAGGAAGATCGCGGCGGCGGAGCGCTTCTGTTTCCCCGGCGGCCGTCTTTTCTCGCGTCGTGGCGCTTTCGGCTGCGGTTTCCACGAGCGTGCGCAGGTTGGCGGGCGTGATGTCGTGAGGCTGCGCCGGGGCTATGGCCGCGCCCTGAGCGCCGTATTCCTCGCTGAGGCGCGGCGGCATTCTGAGGGCCGTGAGCGAGGCGTCTTCAGGATGCGCGGCCACAAGGTCGTCCACCATGCCGCGCACGGTGCGGTTGCTTACTTCCTTGAGAACGAGCGCCTGAAGGTCGAACAGCAGCGAGGCGGCGCTGCGGGCGTCTCCGGCTTTGGCGTTGATTTGTCCTTCTCTCATGAGCGCGCTTTGCAGAAGGTCCATGTCTGCCGAATTGAAGGCCTGATACACGGCGGCCAGTTCCGCGTTGCTCAGGTTTTCCACGGCGGGCGCAAAGGCCCACAGGGGGCTTTCCTTCTGCTGAGGCGAGAGCTGACCAAGCTTGTCGAGCCTCGTCATGAATTCCTGCGCAGCCTTGAGGCAGCCGAGAAGATCCCTGGCCTTCAGCGTCCCGGGCTCCTTGAGCACCTGAAGCGCTTCGTTGGCGGTCTTCGTGAGACCTTCCCTGCCTCTGACAATTTTTGTGGCAGTCGTGAACCCCTGGAAGGGAACTTTGTTGGCCTTTATGCTGTCCAGCCGAATGGGTTCACCCTTGCCGAGCTGCACCCTGTGCTTGCCGAAAACGCCGGTTTTTTCCGTAATGCCGCGGGCTTCGAGCTGACTGTGCAATATCTGGTCGGGCTGTATGCGGGGCATGATATCTCCTCCTTGAGGGAACGATGAGTGCGGAACATTCATGATCTAGCAAGTTTCATGCCGAAATGCCGAAAACAGGCACGGCGGAACGCTTTGATAAAAAATATCCGCTCAAAAAGCGCTTGTCCACAAAAACGGACGGCCTGAAGGAAAATGACAGATCGTCGGAAGACGCGGAACGGAAGAGGCCGATTTCCGGCGGCGGGACCGCAGGAAGTCGGCGGGAGGGGCGGAATGTCTGCGACGTTTTTCGTCGGATGGAAGAGGCCGGTCCTTCGGGAGAAAAGTTTTTGTGCAGAAGAGGGGGATGAAGATGTTTTGCGGCGTCTGGCTCGGCCTGTGCTCCGGCCTTTTTCCGGCATGCGCCTGTCTGCCTTTTCTGAACATGGAGGGAAAAACGAGTTTTTTTTTCGAAAACGGCAAAAAAACGCTTGCCAGTCCCTGCGATTTTCTATAAGTTGCAGCTCGTGCCCAGGTGGTGGAATTGGTAGACACACTATCTTGAGGTGGTAGCGCCGAATGGCGTGGGAGTTCGAGTCTCCCCCTGGGCACCAGCAGAAAGTAAGAGCCGCAGACATATGTCTGCGGCTTTTTCGTTTAATTTCGCAAAGAGCATACGGCTTTTGTGCGTTTTCAGGCCGTTGTGAAAAGCGAAGAAAGCCCGCGGAAGACAGGGGACGGTGCTTCCGCGGGGGAGGGAAAAGTCTGGAATGCGGTGTCCAGACGTTCGTAACTGCCGTCTTTTCCCGGCATGGAAGAGAACGACAGGGGACGGTTCAGTTCAGGGGAATGTTCGGTGCGCTGTCAAGCAGCGCCCGGCAGTCGTGCAGTATGGAATCGATGATCTCTCGGACAGGGCGGACGTTTCGGATGAGCCCCGTGCTCTGTCCGGCCATGATGGCGCCGTTTTCATGGTCTCCTTCCAGCATTCCCCGGCGGGAGGAGTTGGCCGCAAGAGCAATGACCTTTGCTTTGGCTTCGCTTCTGGGATAGGTCGCTTCCACGGCGGCAATTTTTTCGGTAAGAGCGTTTCTCAGTTGTCGGCAGGGTTCTCCTGTGGAAAAGCCTGCCTCCGTAGTGGCAAAGTCTCCGGCGTTGACGATGGCTGCCTTGGACTCGGGATGAATGTCGGCCTCCTGCGAAGCGAGAAACACCGTGCCCATTTCTATGCCGCAGGCTCCCAGCATGAGGGCGGCTGCCATGCCGCGTCCGTCGGCGATGCCGCCGGAGGCTGCCACGGGTACGGAAGCAATATCCGCGATCTGCGGCACTGAAGCAAGAGTGCCCTGAAACGTGATATGACCTCCGCCGTCGCGGCCTTTCACGATGAGCACGTCGGCGCCGGCTTCCTGGGCCGTAAGGGCGTCCTGCACGGTAAACACCTTGGCCATGATGATGAGCCCGGCCTTTTTGAAGTTTTCAAAATGTCTGCGCGCAAACTTTGGATCAAGATGATGCTGTTCGTCGCAGAGCGTGTCCAGATGAATGTGGCTGACGCCTTCTTTATGAAGCAGTGAGGTGAGATCGTTCAGCTTTTCGTCGGATATGAAGCGGGGATGGAATCCGAGATTGATGGCGAAGGGCCGGTCGGTGAGCTCTCTTGTCTTCGCAATCTGATCGTGGATGAAGTCCGGCACACCTGCGCCGGTGCCGAGCACGCCGAGGCCTCCCGCCTCTCCCACCGCTGCAACGAGGGGCGCTGTGCTGATCCATGCCATGGGGCCCTGGATGACGGGCTTTGTTATGCCGAGTGCGCGGCAGAGTCTGTTGTCCATGAGATGCTCCTTTGAAAAGCTTAGTTGAAGATCCAGTCCATCAGGTACCAGTAGGGCAGCTGAAGCACGAGGAATGATACGAATGTGACGGCACTCTTGATGCTCGCGAGCATGATGAAGTCGCGCATGGTCATCATGCCGAAGCTGAAGATGACGACAAGCGTGGTGACTTCGTGGGGCAGAAAGTACATGTCGGCGCCGAGGACTATGGCCATCATGACCACGACAGGCTGCAGGTTGAGGGAAATGGCTATCTGCGTGAGCGGTGCGCTGAGTGCGGCGAACATGGCGCTGGCGCTGAGGATGAAGTTGGCCAGCGCACAGACGATGAGTACGATGGTGAGAACCATGCCGGGATGCAGGGAGGAGAGCAGAGGAAGCACGGATTCCTTGATGAAGGGCGTGAATCCCAGCTGCATTCCCACGACGCCTATGCTCATGCAGGCAGCCATGAACGCGAGAACATTGATGTTCACCCGGCTGATGGACTTGGTCGTTCCCGCACGCAGGGCTGGCGTGAACAGCAGATAGGGAAGTACCATGAAGGCATAGTTCAGCGAGTAGCCGTGCACGGGCTGCAGAAGCACATAGAGGAACAGCACGGATACCACGATGCAGATATGCTTTTCTTCCGAGGTGAGCGGGCCGAGCTTCTTGAGTTCTTCTCTGAAATATTCCCTGCCGTTGCCCCTGGTGACGATGGATTTCGTTTTGAAGATCTTTGTCAGCAGCCAGACGAAGAAGAAGTCGGCGAATATCTGCGGCCAGTTGTAGATGATGCAGGTGTACCAGGGAAGAACGGTGGCTTCCTGACCTGGGACGAGCTTCATCCCCTGTTCCAGAAGACCGAGGGTCACGGGGGTGTAGATGAACGTGGCGGAGCCGAAGGCTCCGACGGCGGCGACGATCATGATAATGGCCGATTCCTTGCAGGGCTTTTCATAGCCGAACACCTTGCACAGTCCGAAGGCCAGCGTGGCAATGATGATGTAGCCGCGGGTGAAGGTAAGTATGGAAAGCACGATGCCGGCGATGAGAAAGCCATACAGCGCGCCGGTATAGGTACCGCCGGTCTTGTAGATGCACCACATGCTTATTCGCTTGAGCAGCCCCACCTCTTCCATGACGTTGGCCAGAATGAAGGCGCCGAGGGACATGAAGATGACGGTGTTCGTCCACGGCTTGAGGGCAACGGATTCCGGAACAAGACCGCTCACGATGTAGAGAGTGCTGAGCAGCATGGCCGCGGCCACGACCGGCAGCAGCTCGAAGGCAAGAATGGAAATGAAGAAGACGGTGAAGGAGAAGAACAGACGCATCTGTTCCGTGAAGTAGCCGCTTGTGGGAATGAGAGTGACGGCTGCGGCCAGAGCGAACGTGATGATCCACTTGATGAGGACGGCATGATTGCTGTCGGTGGTACTGGTAGCCATGAAGACCTCGCGCGAGAAAGCGGAAGAGAAGAAAGGTTGTCCGTTCCGTTCCGGGCGTAACGGACAACCGGAGAGCTAGTCCGTAAGGCCGAACAGTCGGGCCGCGTTTCCGTACAGAATGTCGGGCAGTACCTCTTCGCGGATGCCGCAGTTCAGCCAGTAGTCCACGGCAAACTGCATGGTGCAGCGGGGGAAGGCTGAGCCGAAGAGAATGCGGTCACGCAGCATGTAATTTGCTGCCTTGGCCAGCAGCATGCCGGCAGGAGAGTTCGGCATGGTGCCGTCAGGAGAGATGTAGATATTGCCGTTCCAGAAGGCGAGATCAATGACTTCCAGCGTGCGGGGACCGCCGCCGTGGCAGAGCACGAAGTTCACCTTGTTGCGGTAGAGACCAGATATTTCCTCCAGCGCGGCAAGCTGATCCAGGGACATGGACCGGAAGGTTATGAGCACCGGTATGCCGTGTTCCGCGCAGATGTCGTAGATGACCATGGCGCGCCTGTCGTTGAGCAGCCAGTTCGGCTTGTCTATGGCGGGTTCTACGGCTACACCACGGCACGGACCGTTGACCACGTATTTGTTGATCTGCGCCTCGATTTCATCCGGCGTGTGATAGATGGGGGAAATGCCGGGCACGCCGAGGATGCGGCCGGGATATTTTTCCATGAGTTCCACCAGCTCACCGTTGTCGGTGGGGGCGCGGTGATTGCACGGATCGCCCCATGCCGCCCGGTAGGGAGCTACGGCCAGATCCACGCCGGCAATGTCCATTTCCTGAATGAAGTCCTCCATGCTCCGCGAGTCGATGGTGCGGGAAAGGTCGGGACAGCCGCTTTGGAAATTGCCCTTGCGCAGGGTGCTTTCCTTGTCGAACAGACAGAACGGATAGCCTTCGTTCATGAAACCTTTGAACGGGGGACGGCAGCGCATGTCGGCAATCTTCATACCATAACGCATAATGAACCTCTCTGGTTGGTGTTGCGGGAATGGACTCGATGACGTCAACACTGGTGCAAAATGCGGGCCATTTATTGTTTATATTTTGTATTTCAATATGTTATAAAAAGAATTATATAATAACTGTGTCAAAAGGGACAATATTTGCACCCT
>NZ_CAJJIC010000050.1 GCF_905187505.1 uncultured Mailhella sp. | reverse complement strand
ACGACAAGGGCTGGCTCATCCGCATAAGGCCCGAAGACATGGCCGCCGTGGACGGCCTCATGTCCGCCGACGCCTACAAGGCCACGCTGTAACCTTTTTGATCCGCAAGACGGAAAAGCCGTGTTTTCTTGGGAAAACACGGCTTTTTTCATGCCTCTGGCGCATCCGGGAACTGCATCCTCCCGGTCCATAAATGTTGCGCAGAACAAGTACAAGCCGTACAACGGACATATGCTTCAACGCATGCCGACGTTCGCACAAAAGCCACGATGATCAGGCGCACGTTTCTTTCCCGGAATGCACTTTCACGAAACACCGACCCGGTCGAAGGGGGTTCCATGCTCTCTCCCCACTCCATATATTTTCATGAGGATGACCATTTTCTCTCCGTCATCGACACGAATTGCGTACAGACGAAAACCTTTTCCCCGAAAGATACGCCTCATCTGGAAAAAAAATTCATTTATTTCATTAAAAGCGGTGTCATCAAGATTTATGTCTTCAATGCAGAAGGACAGCAAAAGCTGCTGTGGCTTCTCGGCAGCGGATGCATGATTCCCACCTTCAACCTGAATTTTCAGAAAAGCATCATCTGTCTGAAAACGACAAAAATCATACGGATAGATAAATCTTACTTCATCAGTTCCCTCGTGGAGAATGATCTTTTCGAAGAATTCACCAATCAGATATATACGAGATACGAATCCATCATACAAAGGCTCATCAACACCTCTCAGGATTCGTGTCTGAGCAGGTTCATGGAGCTGCTGTTTTCCCTCTGCTATCTTGCCCGGGACAACAGTCGCGACCAGGTACAGATAGATACCTTTCTTTCCCGGCAGGACATGGCCGAGCTTGTCGGAACGCATGTGACCAATATAAGTAAATTTCTCCTTTCTCTTGAACTTCAGGGCATCATCATGCGACGCGGAAAGCAGATCGTCATTCCCGACGTTGCCCTGCTGCAAAACGCCTGTCTCTCCTTCAGGAAGGAAAAAAACGACGACTGAACATCTTCATGCCGCATAGCTGGTATTTACCAAGTTTTTTTCTCACATGAGGGGGTAGAACTTCTGACAGATAAGACTTCAACTTTTCTTTCAGGAGTTTCCCATGTCGAACAAGCGCTTTCTCTTCCTCGGAATCGACGGAGCCGATCCCCTTCTCATGTCCCGTTTTCTGAACGAAGGATATCTGCCGAACATCAGAAAGTTCATCGACAGCGGCACGGCTGCGGAGGATCTGGGCATGCTCGGCGTCCAGCCGACCATCACGCCTCCCAACTGGGCCACCCTGGCAACCGGGGCCTATCCGGGGACTCACGGCATCACCTGCTACTGGAACCATACCTTCGGCAACAGCCTCACCCATCTGGACGTAGGCTTCAACTCCAAGCTGTGCAAAGCGGAATTTCTCTGGGACGCCGCCATCAAGGCAGGAAAAAAGGCCATCGTCTTCAACTACCCCACTTCCTGGCCTCCCACTTATGAAGACATCATCGCCGTCGACGGCACGGGCATCAACCCCAATTCCAAGGCCTACTGCGAAGGCGAGGCCTTCTATTTCGGCGACGTATCCTTCACGCAAGCGGCGTCATCCTATCACGAAAAGAACAACACCGGCGCTTCCTGCGTCGTGGAAGACGACATTGAGAATCTCGACTTCGAAGTCTGCGACTATGAGGAAAAGAAGACAGAAAAATTCGTCATCGGCGACGACAAGCGCATCGACGCCCGTACCATCAAGTTCAAGATAGACAATCACAACTGCCCCATCTTCCGCGAAGGCGAAGAATTGCGCACCGTTGTGCATATGCAGGAGGGAAGAATCAGCCGCTACGGCAGAATCCTTTCTTCCGGCAACGGAAAATACGACACCTTCGAGCTCTATCAGACGGCGAAGGACAAGACCCCCATGGTCGCCGTCACCATCGGCAGTTTCAGCCCCTGGATAAAGGATTCCTTCCTGCTCAACGGCCACATCGCCACGGTGTACTACAAGATCAAGCTGCTGGAAGTCGCCGAAGACGGTTCCAGCTTCAAGCTGTACCGCAGCTATGTGCTTGACACCTCCAACCGCAAGTATTTCCATCCCTCATCTCTCTGCGACGAACTTCTGGAACATGTCGGCCCCATGATGCACATGTCCAACTGCGGACTCGACGACATCATGCTCGAAACTCAGGCCGAAATGTATGCCTGGATAGAAAATGCCGTGCTCTATCTTGCCAAAAACAAGCCGTGGGACGTGTTCTACATGCACTGCCATGCGCTTGACTGCTGCAACCACAATTATCAGAACCTGATTCTTGAGGAATACAGCGGGGAAAAGGCGGGGTATTATCTTGACATCGTAAGAAAATACTACGAAATCACCGATCATTTCGTCGAAAAGATGATGGAGCTGAACGATGGGAACACCGTCATCGTTCTTGCTTCCGATCACGGCGGCATGAGCAAGGAAGCCGGCTGCGAGGCTCCGCTCATGGGCGACCCGTGGGCCGTGGGCGGAAAGGTGTTTGAAGACATGGGCTACCTTTCCATCGACCGCTCCTCCGGTTCTCCCGTCATCGACTGGTCCAAGACCCGCGCCATCGGCCAGAGATCGGGCTACGTCTATCTCAACCTCAAGGGTCGCGATCCCGACGGCATCGTCGATCCCGGGGATTACGACGCTCTGGTGAAGGAAATCATTCAGAAGCTGCTCGACTACAAGGACGAACACGGACGCCGGCCCGTCTGCTTCGCCTTCAACAGGCAGGAAATGGAAGTGCTCGGCCTGTACGGCGAAAACGTGGGCGACATCTATTTCGTGTTCAACCCCGAATGGACCAGGGTGCACGGCACGTCCCTCACCACGCACAGCTACAAGGGCACGTCCGTCAAGGCCTTCTTCGCCATGCTCGGCCCCGGCGTGAAGGAGCACACCAGGCTCTCCCGACGCATACGCGCCGTGGACGTGGTTCCTACCGCTTGCGCCCTTACCGGACTTCCCCTTCCGGCCGACTGTGAGGGAGCCGTCATCTATCAGGCTCTGAAGTAGGACTTCTCCGGGCAGCCGGAAAACTCCGGCTGCCTTCCTGATCTCTCCCAGAAAAAAGGCAGGCCTCCATGAAACGCTTTTCCCGTCTCATGCACATAGGTGTCATGTTTCTCATCATGCTGGGAACCGGCTTTCTGCCACCCGCAGGCACCATAACTCCCATGGGCATGAAAGTACTCGGTGTTTTCCTCGGTCTCATCTACGCATGGATGTTCGTCGGCATGCTGTGGCCAAGCTTTGCCGGACTCGTGGCACTGGGGCTGAGCGGCTACTGTTCCGTGACGCAGGCCTTCAACATCGGATTCGGCAACAGTACCTTTCTTCAAATATTTTTCTTTTTCATCATTGCCGCCTACGCGGAACATTCGGGCCTCAGCAACAAGATCGCCCTGTTCTTTCTTTCCCGGAAGTTCATCGAAGGGCGGCCGTGGGTGTTTGTCTTCATGCTCTTTCTGGCAGCCTACATCCTCGGCATCTTCATCATGACCTATGCCGTCATATTCTTCATGTGGACCATCCTCATCAGCATATGCGACATTACGGGATACAGGCGTCTTTCCAGAGAAGCAGGGTTTCTTTTCGTGGGCGTGCTGCAGATGGCCACGCTCGGGGGCACCATCATGCCCTATCAGGTCTTCCCCAAGGTGTGCATGACGGCTCTTGCGGAAGCAACGGGGCTGACGGTCTCTTCCGGCATTTTCATCGTGTACATGACCATCATTTCCTTTGCAGGCATGCTGCTCTACTTCGCCGGCGGCAGACTCCTGCGCATTGATCTCAGTCGCTTCGGCTCCCTGAAAGCAGAACATGTGCTCAAAGACAAGGAACTTTCCCTCACGACGGAAGAAAAAATCGCCGGAGCCGTGCTCATGGGCTTCACCGCCATCATCCTGCTTCCCCTCGTACTGCCGAAAGAAAGCCTCTTCCTCGCCATCTACAAAAACCTCGGCGACTTCGGCGCCCTTGTTTCCGCCATCTGCCTCGTGTGCGCCCTGCGCTGCCACGGCAGGCCTCTGGCAGACTTCAAAAAAATGGCGCAGGAAGGGCTCAACTGGGATCTTCTGGCCCTTGTAGCCGCCACCATGGCCATCGGCAAGGCCATGCTGGCCAGGGAAACGGGCATCATCACCACCATCGTCGACACCATCATGCCCATGTTTTCCGACATGTCCGGCATCATGTTCATTCTCATCAGCTTCGTCACCATGGCACTGCTGACACAGATAGCCCACAATCTGGTTCTGGCCACCACCTTCATCCCCATTCTGGCCAATCTCGCCCTTTCCCTGGGCATGCCGGAGCAGGTGGCCATCATCATCGCGGCCGGACTCAGCCAGGTGCTTCTGGCCGCCCTCGTCACTCCCGCAGCCTCCAACCGGGGCGCCCTGATCTACGGTTATGAATGGATCGGGCCGAAACGGGCCGCACACTACGGATCCCTCGCCGTGATCGCAGCCGACCTTTCCGTCATCATCATGGGCATTCCCCTCGCCTTTCTCCTCTTCTGAGTTCTCTCTTTCCCAAGTGTCCCATCCCCAAGACAGCCCTGTACAGGGCCTGCATGAAAGGAGTCTCCATGTCCGCTCACGTCCGATACAGTAAAAAAGGCGACGTTCACACCTTCGACATCAACCTTCCAGGTCTGGAAAAAATCGTCATCGATCATACCGGAATTGCCCCGGAACAGCGTTCCGGCGTGGCAAAAGCCCTGCTCGAGGCGGCAGCCATAGCCTGCTATTCCGCATCACTGACCGGAGCTCTCGAAGCCCGGAAGGCCGACTGCCGAACCATGACGGCAGAAGCAGATGTCGACTTCGGCACCAACGCCGTGGGACAGCACCGCATTACCGGAATGAAGCTTGACTTTTCCGTGGAGTTAGGCCCCGACGATGCTCCCATATTCGAACGCTGCGCCAAAATCATGCGCAACGGCTGCCTCGTCACCGGTTCTCTTCAGGACGGCATGGACATGGAGTATCAGCTCCGCGCCGTTTACTCCGACGACAGGAAAGACTGAACCGAAATCCGCCCCCGGGCATGGCCTTCGACTTCAAAAAGCTCCGTACCTCGATCCCCTCCCGGAAAACATCGGCCTTCTGCCAGCAAAAAGCCGCGTTCTCTCAAGAAAACGCGGCTTTTTTGTGCAGATGGACAGGGCGGATGCCGTTATGACCCCTTCTTCTCTTCAGCCTTTTCCGGCGATTCCACAAGATCGGGATGCAGCTCGCCCATGGTTTCGTAAAGCTGGGAGAGCGCGATGAGACAGTCGGCCCGGGAGGAAATTTCCGCAAGCTCCGCTTCGGAAAGCGCAGCCTGCGCGGTCAGAAGGTCAAGGTAGGAACCGGACTGGAGCTCGTAGCGCATCTTGGCATCCTCATAGGATTCCTTCGCGCTGACCACGCCCCGCTGCGACACCTTGACGGAACGATAGGCATCCTGCGTGGAAAGAAGACTGGAACGGACGGCGTAGGCGCAGTTGTTGACGGAAGACCGCACGGCCGCCTCCAGCGCGGAAATCTGTCTTTGCGCCTGCTGCGTGAGATACATTCTTCTGCCGCTTGAAAACAGCGTCCAGTCTATGGAAAGGCCTATTTCTCCGTAGGAATAGTCCTTCTTCGTGTAGCGGCTGCCCGCCGCATCGAGATGACTGCCCGTGGTGGACCAGCCCAGAACGGCAGAAACCTGCGGCCAGAAGGAACTTTTCGTTATGCCGAGATCCTTGAAGGCCATTTCCACCGACTTTCTGGCCATGAGCAGGTCGGGGCGATGTTCCAGAGCCTGGGCAAGACAGGCTTCGAGCGTGCGCGAAAACGGCGTGAGCGAGAGATCCCCCCGATAGTCGATGCGGGCGTCGGGCGGCAGATCAAGCAGCGTGTTGAGGCGGGTGAGCCACACGTTGCGGTCGTTCTCATAGTTGATGAGCAGAGCCTCGGTCCTGGCGAGCTCCGTTTCCGCCTGCAGGACGTCGAGTCTGGGCCGAAGGCCGATGTTCCATGCCGTCTTCGCCATGTCGAGCTGAGCCTGTGCGCGCTCCAGAGAACGGCGGGTGCTGCTGATGCTTGCCTCGGCCTTCAGATAGGATACAAACGCTTCCTGAACGGCGGCCGTGACGGAAAGGCGCTGCGATTCCAGCTGAAGCGCCTGCCGTTCCTCTTCCAGAGCCGCCTTCTGATAGGTGTTCAGCAGATTGAATCCGGTAAAAAGGGGCTGACTGGCCTGCACCGTCATGGTAGTCACGTTGGGTTCGTAGCGGGAAGGCCTGTCCTTGCTGTATCGGGAATAGCTGTAATTGACGTCCAGTGAGGGACCGAAGGAACTTCTCGCCGCCTTGCGCGCAGATTCCGCTGCCTGCACGGTGAATCTGGCGGTCTCTATGTCGGGATTCTTTTCCAGCGCCCGCAGAACGGCGCTCTCCATGGTGTAGTGCTCTCCGGCTTTGACGGACGCAGGCAAAAACAGTATACAGGCAAGAGCCGCACAACAGACAGGACGCCAGAACATAGGAAACTCCTTCAAGGTCTTCCGGACTCTAGCGCAAAAGGCGGCAGTCTGTCACGCCCTCCGTCACACGGATGGCGCAGGATTTTTCGTTGCATCCGGCGCCGCTCAAGCATATGAACAGAGCGGTTCCTTTCCCGCGCCGATGCGGTTTCCACGTCGGCAATCTATCGGATATCTTCGGAGCACCCATGGACTACAACATTTTTTCTGTCTTTGCCAGCGCAAGTCTTATCGCCCAGCTCATCATGGTCATCCTCATTGCGCTCTCCATCCTCAGCTGGACCGTCATCATAGGCAAGATCGTCACGCTTTCCGCCGCCGAACGCAAGGCCACGGCCGGCATCATCCGCTTCACTGACGCTCCCGATCTGCGTCAGGCCGTGCAGAGTCTCGGCGGCGATCCCACTTCTCCGCTTTACGGCGTAGCTCAGCACGGCGTGCGCGAGTTCAACGACGGCAAGGAAGCCGGCGCTGATGAAAGCGTGGTGGTCGAAACCGTGCGCCGTGCGCTCAACCAGGGCGTCGGCCTTGAAATCGACCGTCTGCACAAGCATCTTTCCATTCTGGCCACTGCCGCCAACACCGCTCCGTTCATCGGTCTGTTCGGCACGGTCTGGGGCATCATGACCTCGTTCCATGCCATCGGTCAGATGAAGTCCGCCTCTCTGGCCACCGTGGCTCCCGGCATTTCCGAAGCCCTCATCGCCACGGCCATCGGCCTCGGCGTGGCCGTGCCCGCCACCATCGCCTACAACATGTTCCTCGGCAAGCTCGACAGCATCGAAACCCGCCTCATCAACTTCGCGGGCATTTTCCTGAACCGCGTGCAGCGTGAAGTCAACGTGCACCGTTCCCGCGGCGGCGACAGGTAGGGCGGACCATGGCCAGAAAAAAAGGCTTCGTTTCGGAAATCAACGTGACGCCCTTCGTGGACGTCATGATGGTTCTGCTCATCATTTTCATGGTCACGGCCCCCATGATGGATTCCGGCCTCGACGTCGACCTTCCGCAGGCCAAGCAGGTGGACACACTGCCCACCGATTCCGACCATCTGGTGCTCACCGTTCGTGAGGACGGCACGCTTTATCTCGACACCTATGAAGTGCCGCTGGAAGAGCTGGAAGAACGTCTCGTCACGCTGGTGAAGGAAAAGGATCGCGCGCTCTTCCTGCAGGCCGACAAGGCCGTGCCCTACGGTCTCGTGGTGGACGTCATGGGCCGCATCAAGGCCGCGGGCATCGAAAAGCTGGGCGTGGTCGCCATGCCCTCCACGGAAAGCGCTGCCCCTGCGCAGTCCGGCAGCGCCCAGCAGCGCCGCCGCTAGACGGCATATGTCACTCTCATGCGAATAAGCAGTCTTTTCATATCCATACTGCTCCATCTGGCAGTGCTGGCCTTCATTCTGTACGTGCCGCTGCGTCCTCCGCTGGACATCACGCGTCCCGTCTATCAGGTCAGTCTCGTCATGGGAGCTCCGGGCGGCGAAAAACTGCCCTCTCCCGTGCTCGGAGCACGTCCCCCCGTCACCGGCAAGCAGGTGGCCTCCACGGAAGCGGCGGCCCAGCCCAAGGCCGAGCCCGCCCCCGCGCCCAAGCCCGAAGAGGCTCCCGCTCCCGCGGCAAAGCCCGAGTCCAAACCGGAACCCAAGCCCGAGCCCAAGCCTGAGCCGCAAAAGGATCCGGTACAGATTCCTCAGCAGCCCAAGCCCGAGAAGAAGCCGGAACCCAAGCCCGAAAAGAAACCTGAGCCCAAGCCCGAGAAGAAGCCCGAGCCGAAACCGGAAAAGAAGCCGGAAACGAAACCGGCCGCCAAGCCTGAACCCAAGACGGAAAAGAAAACGGATTCCGACAAGGCGAAGACTTCCGGCAAGTCGCAGAGCAAGTCGCAAAGCAGCGGCAAGGACGCTCTGGCCGACGCTCTGGCCGACGTCCGCAAGCAGGCCCGCTCCAACAGCACGGGCAAGGGCGGCGGAACCTCCGCATCCCGTGCTCTGGCCGATCTGGAAAAACAGGTGGGCAAGACCGGCGTCGGCGGCGGTGGCGGCGAAGGCGACGGCCCGGGCGGCGGCGGCATCTACGACGTCTACGTCGCACAGGTCATCCTGGCCGTGCAGCCCAACTGGAGCATGCCCACCTATTCCCGCAACAACATGGTGGTACAGGTGCGCATCAAGCTCGACAAGCAGGGCAACGTGCTCGACTGCCACATCGAACGCTCTTCCGGCAGACCCGAGTTCGACGCTTCCGCCGTGAACGCCATCATACGGACCAAGACCCTGCCGCCGCCTCCCACGCCCGCACAGCAGGATCTCGTCATAAGCTTCAACTCCCTGCAGATGCTGGGCCGCTGAGGCCCGTCAGAATCCTTCTTCAAGCGCCGGTTCCGATACTGTCGGAACCGGCTCTGGAGTTTTTATGAGCAAGCATTCTTCTCTTCGCAGATCGCTCTTGCGCGCTTTTGCCTCCGGCACGGCCCGGGGCTTCCGCATCCCTGCGCCGGGCGTCTCCCTCGCCTGCGCGGCCGCGCTCGTCTCCGCCCTTGCCCTGCCCTCCGTCTCTTCCGCCTTCAGCGCCACGGCCGACACGTCCGGCGGCTACGGCACGCAGGTGCTCAGCCAGATACTCCGCGTATGGCAGCAGCCCTCAGGCGCCCGGGGCATGGCGCTCGTGGAACTGAAGATAGCTCCGTCCGGCTCCCTGGCCGGATGCACCGTGCTTCAGCCTTCGGCAACGCCCGCGGCCGACGCCTCGCTGTGCGCCGCGGCCCACAACGCCGCTCCCTATCCCTACCCTCCCTTCGGAGCCGAATCTCTGGTTTCTCTGGCCGTCGCCTACGGCCCCGGCGATGCGGGAACCGGCAACGCTCCCGCCCCTGTGCAGAGCTACGCCGAAATGCTCAGACAGGCCATCGCGCCTCATGTCATCATGCCTAACGGACTTTCCGGCTCATGGACGACTGTGGTAGAACTGGACATCTGGGCCGACGGCACCATGCGCGATTGCCGCATAAGCCATCCTTCCGGCAACGCCGAAGTCGACGCCGCCGTCATGGCCGCCGTCCGCACTCCCGGGGTCATTCCCCTGCCTCCGGAACACATGGAGCAGAGAGTGTCCCTTTCGTTCACCCTCAGCGCCCGCTGATTTCAGCCCGGCCTTCAGAGAAAAACCATGCGACGTTTCACCATTGCACTTCTCGCAGCGCTCCTTTTCAATCTTGCGTGCCTGAACGCCGGTCCCGGCCCGGTTTCGGCCCTGGCCGCCCAGACGTCGACGCAGTCGTCCGACAAAAAGGCCGCCGACAGCGCCCCGGACGCCAAGGAAGAAGCCGAGGCCGCCGCCAAGGCCAAGGCGGAAAGCGAAGCCAAGGCCGCGGAAGAGGCCAAGAAGGCGGAAGAAGAACGGGCTGCCGAAGCCGCCAAGAGCGTACAGCAGGCATGGGATGCGCTGCTTGCCACGCACAACGCCCAGCTTGCGGGCATCATCGAACACACCCAGACCCTCAAGGACGGCCTGTCCGACCTCTCATCCGCCACAAATCAGAGCATTTCGCTTCTCGAGCAGGAATTCCAGAAGCTCGACGCCCTTTCCCAGGCCACGGGAAGCATGCCCTCCGATCTCACCGTGCTCGTGGAGCGCTTCCACCGCATCAAGGAACGCACGCAGGCGCTCATACTGCCGCTTCAGAACACCCAGGCCGAACTTGAAAAGGAAAAGCAGGCGCTCACGCTTCTGGAAAAATCGCTTTCCGGACAGGGCACCGAGGTGAGCGGCAAGCTGTCGAGCCGTCTCAGGGAGGCCAACAAGAACATTTCCAATCTTCAGACGCGGTACGACCGCATCATCGATCCTGCGCTTGAGCTCATCACGCAGGTTCAGACGCGCATCGACGAAGTCATGAAGAACATGCCCACGCTCTGGAACAACTATTACTTCCAGTCCTCCGGGCACTTCTACGACGTGGTGGCATGGGCCAAGGACATACGGAACCTCGGATCTCTGGAGGAACTCTTCTCCCTTCGTCTGACCACGGAACTGCCGAGCAGCATGGACGCCTTTTTCTCCATGCTCACCCGCATCGCCAGCGCCCTGCTGTTCTGTCTGCTTTTCGGTCTTGCGCTGCGCCACACCGCGCGCAAGAGACTGCCGGAACAGATGCAGGCCGGCGTGGACAGGGTCATGCGCAACAGCGCCATCTGGATCGCCGTCGGCGTATCCATCCACCTTTCGGCATGGGACGACGGCAAGCTCTATCAGATCGTGGCCACGCTCGGCACCATGTGCCTGTGCTGGGGCCAGATGCTTCTGGCCTGGGACCTCTACGAGTTTGAAAATCCGAACAGATCCCGTCTTTCTCCGCTGTGGCCCATGTTCCCGCCGCTGCTCATCGGCATGGTTCTGCTCAACTTCGATCCCTTCCCGCTGTTCATCTGCGTGGCGTGGGTCATCGTGCAGGCCATAGACCTGTGGAAGACCCGCTCGCTTCCGCTGCCGCCCCAGCCTCTACCCCGCACCATCATGAGGCTCTACACCGTGCAGCTCTGGATCACGCTCATCATAAGTCTGGTCGGCTTCTCCCGCCTGTCCATTCTCATAAGCATGTGCTTCACCTCCATCACGGTGACCATCATGCTCTGCGTGTCCCTTTTCAAGGTTGAGCATCTCATAGAATCGCATCTGCCCAAGGAAGGCACCATCGCCGTCATGGCAAGTCTTGCCATGGCCCTCATCATGCCCGTGGTGCTGCTTGTTTCCGTCATGGCGGCCGTGCTCTGGATCATGGCCTATCCCGGCGGCTGGTTCCTTCTCCAGCATATGGCGACCCTCGGCTTCAACATCGGCGACGTGTCGCTGAATGCCATGCAGATACTCAGCATCTTCATCGCGTTCTATCTCACAAGAGCCATGCTTGCCGTGGGCAACACCTTCATGGCAGGCATGCAGGCGCAGATTTCCCGCATCTCCATTTCCCTGCTCGCCCCCATGCAGGTCATCTACAAATGCCTGCTCTGGGCACTGTTCGGACTCTACGCCCTCAAGGCCCTCGGGTTCAATCTTTCCAGCCTTTCCATGATCGCCGGCGGCCTTTCCGTGGGTATCGGTATCGGTCTTCAGAACATGGTGCAGAACTTTACGAGCGGTCTGTCCGTCATCTTCGGCCAGACCATCCGCGAAGGCGACGTGGTGCAGGTAGGCACCATCACCGGCGTGGTCAAGCGCATCAACATCCGCTCCACCATGGTGGAGACCTTCGACAACGCCATCATCTTCATACCGAACTCCAGCTTTCTGAACAGCACCTTCACGAACTGGACGCACAACAACCGCCGCGTGCGCAAGGAAATCGCCGTGGGCGTGGCCTACGGCTCCGACGTGAAGCACTGCCTCGAGCTTCTGCTCAAGATCGCCAAGGATCACCCCAAGGTGCTCTTCTATCCCGAACCTACGTCCTACTTCGTCAACTTCGGCGCGAGTTCCCTGGATCTCATCCTGCGCTTCTGGGTGCGCGAATACAACGACGGCATGGCCATCGCCTCCGACATCATGCTCCAGATCAACGAAGTCTTTGCTGAGGAAGGCATAGAAATATCCTTCCCCCAGCTCGACGTGCACATGTACGACGCCACCGAGGACGCTCCCCGCATTCCCGAGGAGGCTCCCGGCGCTCCCCTTGCCGACCCCGAGGACAAAAAGGCGCAGGCCTGACGAAGATACGCAGCCGCCCTCTTCGGGCTCATGTCCCGCGATGCAAAAGAAAGCCCCTGTCCTTTCGGAACAGGGGCTTTCTTTTGCATCGCCTCAAACAGATGCTCTCCGGCTTCACGTCTCAGCATCGGCCTGAACAAAGCGGACGTTTCCTTTCGACTCCGGTCTCGACCTGGCTGCACGACAAAAGCCTGAGTGCCTTCGGAAGACTCCGGGGACGTCCCTCACGAACCGCGACCGCACCGGGCCGAAAGACGTCGTACCTGCGCAGCGACGAACTTGAAGCCTCCGCCCTCTCTCCTGCCGCTTTCGCTGAAAGTCGGCGCGGTCTTTCACTCAGCGGCTTCTTTTGCCCAGGGCATCAACGGACGGCCTGCCCCGGCGCTACTTGCCACGCAGACTGCGCGCGTAGGCGTGTATGCCGTTGGCCAGCCCCTGCGCCAGACGCTGCCGGTGCTTGCTGCTCTTGAGTCTTGCCGCTTCCTTCTGGTTGGTGCAGTAGCCCACCTCCACCAGCACGCTGGGCACGGAGGAGCCCACAAGGACAAAGAAAGGCGCGCCCTTCACGCCGCCGTCATGCGTGGAGGCGCCGTTCTTCTTCAAGTAGCTCAGGGTATTCTTCTGAATGCGGTCGGCAAGACGGCGCGACTCCGTGGTGCGCGCCCCCGTGAGTATTTCCGTCAGAATCTTGTCCATGTCGCCGAGCCTGCCGCTGTCGGCGTTTTCCACCATGGCAAGACGACTTACGGAGCTTGTGCGGGCAAAATCCAGAATGTAGGTCTCAAGTCCGCTGATGCCCGCATTTTCCGAAGCGTTCACATGGATGGAAATGAAAAGATCGCCCTTGTTTCTGCGGCAGAAGTTCACCCGCTCGGCCAGGGAAACCCAGGTGTTGCCGCTTCTTGTAAGATGCACCTTGTAGCCGAGCTTCTGCAGGATGGTTCTCAGACGCTTGGCGATGTCGAGATTGACGTCCTGCTCGACCACGCCGTTGTGCATGGTCCCCGGGTCCCTGCCGCCGTGTCCCGGATCAATGATGATGGTGTGAACCGAAAGACCGAGCTGTGCGGCGAGCATCTGGGCTCCGGCGCCGCTCGGCGGCCGGCTGACCTTGACCGCTTCCTTTCGGGAAGACGCTGCACTGCCGTTTCCGCCCTTTCCGTCCATCTGCTCGCGGTACTCGGCGGCAATCTTCGCGTGATCTGCGCGAAAATACCGTCTTGCGATGTGCTCCAGATGCACGCGGGCCTTTTTCTGATCGTTCAAAAGCTCATTGTAGACGACCGCCGCGCGGAAAAGCGCATCGTCGGCCAGCGCGCTGGACGGAAACTTGCTCGCCGACTGCTCGTACACGGAAGCGGCGTTTTTTGCGTCCGTCTTCGACTTCGTCACTCTCGCCTTTTCTTCTAGCGCCACGCCGCACCGGAACAACGCCGCCACGCGCAGATTCCACTTGGGATTGTTGTTGTAAACCTTGCGGAACTCGTCGGCGCAGGCCTGCCAGGAATTGGGGCCGGGATTCCCGGCCTGAAGCCGCGCAAGATTTGCCTTGGCCTTCTCGTAATCGGGAGGATTGGCGGCAAGCGTCAGGGCGGGCAGGCAAAGAAACAGGCAGCAGGCCAGGCAGAACAGAACAAAAAAACGTCGTTTCTGGGACATGAAATAAATACCGAAATTTTTTTCCATTGTTCAGCACAGCTCTTCCTCTGTCAATGGAAAAACCGTTTTTGTAACAAAAAGCATGGCGCGGAAGACTTCCTGAAGAAAAAACGCCAGAAAAAAGACGCAATTTTATTAAAGTTTTTCCTATTTAAATGTTTTTTATTTAATTATTAGTTGACTTCTATGGAGCATTGTGAAAAATATGACTAGAATGTTCATTGCGCATATTCACCCAAGGAGGAACACATGCGTAAACTCGTTGCATTCCTGGCCGGCGCGGCGCTTGTCGCGGGCATGGCCGCCACTCCGTCCGTGTCCGACGCTTATGAAGCCATCTGCGGCCCTCTGGGCGTCCTTCATTACCAGAAGGAAAAATCCTACGGAGGCTACGTCCTCTACACCAACCATCTGGGCGGAACCAAGACGTACCTCATCGATCTTGAAGGCAACGTGGTCCATGAATGGAATCACGGACGTCAGGCCTTCATGTCGGAGCTTCTGCCCAACGGCAATCTCCTCCGCGCCGAACAGGGGCCCGGAGCTCCTGTTACCTTCGGCGGCTGGCACGGCACGCTGCGCGAATACGACTGGGACGGCAACGTGGTGTGGGAATACACCATACGCGACGAGAACAAGGTGGCTCATCACGGCTTCGACCGGCTGCCCAACGGCAACACGGCCATGCTCGTATGGGAAAAGATGTCCTATCAGGATTCGGGTAAGGACAGGTCGGAAAGTGTCCGTCTGGCTGCTCCTGCTCCT
>NZ_CAJJIC010000049.1 GCF_905187505.1 uncultured Mailhella sp. | reverse complement strand
CCCGCCGTTAAACGCAGCGGGCGTCGTGCAAGTCCCGCGTCCGTACAGCGTGTCCCGAGCTGACGGGCGCTCGCGTCACTCCGGCATCGGAAAATGTCACAGACGGGCGCTCGCGTTGCTCGGGCGTCGGTGTCGTGCGGCAAAAAAATATCCCTGAGCGGGTCGGGCCGCGCCGTGCGGAAGGAGGAATAAGCGCGCGTCGAGGGCCCGACCCGGGCAGGGGTTGTCATCATATTCAGAAGCGATGATACCGCGGAAGCGCCCCGCACGCAATCAAGTCCCCGACATTTTGCCGGGCACATGGCGTTTTGTTGCCGAAGCGCGGAGGAGAGATGCGAAAAGGCGCGTCGTGCCGCCGTGTCCGCAAAAAGGCGGCCGGGGAGGGCACCGCAAACGGCAGAAAAGGCGCGGATTCCTGCATCCGGGCGTTGCCGTCCGGGGCGCCCTTCGGACGGATCGCCTTTTGACGCCCCGTTTGACGCCCTGCGTGGCGCACCCGGCTGTCGTTTCCCGCCCGTCCTCCGGGCAGGGCAGACGCGTCCGGGCTTCGATCAGGACTCGGCAAGTGCCTTTGCCCACGCGTCCAGCGCGGGATGGGCGCGCATGAGCGCATCGAGCGAGGCCGCAACCGGCCCTTCCAGCGCGGAGGAGAAGTCGGGAAAGCTCTCCGCAAGCGCCTCGGCGGACACGGAGAAGGGGAAGGACAGTCGTTCTTCCTTGAAGAAGGTCAGAATTTCCGCCCCTTCCGGCATGGCTTCCAGCGAGGAGAGCAGCTCGCCGAGAGGCCGCTTTTTCGTGACCGCGTCGCTGAGCTGAAGCGCCCAGGCAAGTCTGCGTCCGTCGAGCGCCGTGGCGTGGGCCATCCAGTAATTGTCGTCGCCGGGCCAGATGAGCCGGTAGCTGACGCGGTTTTCCTCCGGCCACCCGGCGGGGTAAATGAGGATGTCCAGAGGCTGACAGTTGCAGTTCCAGCCGTCGACGCCCTGAAGGTATCGGATGACGCAGTGATTGAGCGTGGTTTTCAGCAGCGTGTCGCACGTGTCGACGGCGTTTTTCATTTGAAGAAAGGCGTCCAGATTGCGGATGACCATTCTGTTCAATTCCGTGGAAGTTTCCATGCCTGCCTTCCTTTACAGCTTGATGACGCGCAGACAGAACTGCCGGATGATTCTGTCGGCCATGGAGTTCTGAAACCGGGGATGCTCCTGCCCGAGCCGGGAGAGCACGCCGAGAAGCGTCATGCCGGTCTGCTTCCAGCTCAGCGGCAGAACGCGGCTGCTCTGGCCCGCCCGCGCCTCCGGCGTGAGAAAAAGACACGCGCCCCGGCGTCCGGCCTTCTTTCGTCCCTCCAGCCACTGCCGGTAGCTTTTGAGCTGCTCTCCGTGCTCCGGAGCGTATGTTTTGACTTCCATGATGACGTCCGCCGACGCGGAACGAAGAAAGAGATCGGCGCGACCGCTCCGGCCGAGCGGCCATTCCGTAAAGACTTCGTAGCGCTCATGCAGAGGCAGGGAGCGCGCGTCCTCGTCGTCGGGAAACATCGTCCGCACAAGGCCGAGAAGTTCGCGCAGAAAAACGCCTCCCTGACCGTGATCGGCCTGCGCGTCGAGAATCCAGGCCAGCGCTGCGCTGTAGTGCATTTCGTTGTGACGCCGCGTGATGTCCCACACGCTGACAAGCTCGCCCGAACGCGACGCCTGATGCTGAAGTTCCCGCGTCTTGTGAAGAAGATTCCCGCAGCGCTCCCGCAGCGGCGCTTCGTCGTCCTGCGGCCGCCACGCCGTGAAAAGCTCGTCCATGCGTCGCGCCTGCGCCTGCGCAAGCGTCCCGCGCCGTTCTCTCCATGCCCGCAAAAGCGCCTCGCAGCGCGCGGTCGTTTCGGCGGAATCGTCGTCTTTCATGAAACGTCCCCTGTTGCGGCGACCGTTCCCCGGTCGGAAAAGGAAACCATCATGCTCCGCATCATAGAGCAGCTTTCGCCGCGGAACAAGAGAAGGGCGGCCCCCCCCCGCGTTTTCCTCCCGGCGTCCGCGTTTCCTCCGCGTCTCCCGTTTCTCCTCCGTTCCCCGCCCCCGCGCCCCCGCGTTCCGTTTTCATGGGGCAAGGGAGGCATTCGGGCATGATTATCATTGTATTATCATGCAAAGTCTTCTGTAGCTGAGGGGACGGGAGCATTTCCGCCCCGTTTTCGGACGCGTTTTGCCGCGTTTTTCGGCCCGGGGAACGCTTTTTTTTTCCCGAACGCGGCGTGCGGAGCGCAAAAGAAACGAAAAACGCACGGACATGACCTCTCAACCTCAGAAAAAGCGGGAGCGGCACGGCCTCATGAAGATGTTTTCCACAGAAAAGACGATGTCGGGCATGACGCAGGTGAAGAAATGCCGTGTTTTCGGCCATACCGTCATGTGTCGGGAGAAGTCGCCGGACAGATGCAAGATTCGCGTTTTCGGCGTGAACACGTTCATGCGCACGAAACGGGACGGAAAAAGGACGTATTACCTTTTCGGACTCCGCCTTTTGCGTACCGGGGGCGCGTCCGGCGGACGCCGTGATCCTGTGACGCGGATTTTTGCCGTGGAGCGTTCCGAAAGAGGCCTCATGCGGGTGAAGAAGTGCCGTGTTTTCGGCCATACCGTGGTGCGCCGGGAAAAGTCGCCGGACAAATACAAGGTGCGCGTGTTTGACGTGAACACCTTCATGTGGACGCGCCGCGGCAATCAAAAGACGTACTACGTCTTCGGGCTTCGTCTGCTGCGCCGCAGAACCGGGCCTGCGCCCTTCGACGCGGAGGCGCTTGCCGCCGCGCCCGCGAGGGAGGAGGGCGTCGTCTTTCCCGTTGCGGAGCATCCGCTTGTGTCCATCGTCATTCCCGTGTTCAACCAGGTCGGGTACACGAAGAAGTGCCTGACCAGCGTGCTGGAGAACATGGGCGACGTGCCCTGCGAGATCATTGTGGCCGACGACGCCTCCACCGACGACACGCGTCGTCTTGCCGAGTACGCGCCCAACGTGACCATCGTGCGCAGCGCCGTGAACCGCGGCTACATACGCAACGTGAACGACGCGGCGGCTCTTGCGCGGGGGCGCTATCTGTACTTTCTCAACAACGACGTCGTGGTGCGCGAAGGCTGGCTTTCCGCCCTTGTCGAGGTGTTCGAGACGCATCCCGACGCGGGCGTGGTCGGCTCGCGCGTGGTGCATCCCGACGGCACGCTTCAGGAATGCGGCGTCTGCACCTTTGCCGACGAGTTCAAGACCTGGATCGTGCCCGATCCCGGGCACGGCATGTACGCCTGGCTCCGAAAGACCGACTACGTTTCCGGCTGTTCGCTCATGACGCGGACGGATCTGTTCCGGCAGGTGGGCGGCTTCGACGAACGCTTTTCTCCGGCCTACTGCGATGATCCCGACTACTGCTTCGAGGTCGCCCGCCGCGGCTTCGGCGTATACGTGCAGCCGCGTTCGGTCATCGTGCATTTCGGCAGTCTGTCCTATGAGAACAGGAACGTGGCGCTCATGGAGCGCAACAATCGACTGCTCCGGGAGAAATGGGCGTCGTTCTTCGCCTCAAGAACCGTCTTCGCCCCGGAAAAGATGCCCTTTTCCGGCAGGATGCGTCCCAGAACCATTCTTGTGGCGGACGACTTCTATCCCGAGTTCGACCGGCATGCCGGGGCGAGAACCGTGTTCGAGTTCATGAAGACCTTTCTGGCCATGGGGCTGTGCGTCAAGTTCTGCGCGCTCTTTGCCCCTGAGCGGCAGGAACCCTATGCGTCGCTGCTCGGCGACATGGGCGTGGAAGTGCTTTCCCGCGACGACGCCCGGGCCCTTGTCGATCACGGGCCGTTTCTGAACTACGCCTTCTTTTCCCGGCCGAACGTCGTGGCGCAGTTTCTCACGAAGGCGCTCATGGCGCGCGGCGTGGGCGTGTTCTACTACGGGCACGACGCGCATCATCTGCGCATGGAGCGCGGACGCCGACTCACCGGAAGCCCGGACGAGGCTGAAATTCTGGCCATGAAGGAACTGGAAGTCGCGGCGGTCTCATCGGTGACGGCGGCCTGGTATCCCTCGGAGGAGGAAGCGGCGTATTTCCGTGCTCTTGCGCCGGGGGCGAACGTGCGCGCGATCACGCCGTACATGTACGATCTTTCCGCAATGCCGGAGCACGCGCCCTTCGGGGAAAGCGCGGACATCGTGTTCGTGGGCAGTTCCCACGGGCCCAATCTCGACGGTCTGCGCTGGTTCCTTGCCGAGGTCATGCCGCAGCTTGAGCGTCTTGCGCCGGGCGTGGTGCTGCACGTGGTGGGTTCCGGCGACTTTTCGGACGCGAAGAAGGAGGCGGGCGCGGCGAACGTGCGCTGGGAAGGCGCGCTTTCCGACGAGGAGCTTGCCGCGCTCTATGCCCGGGTGAAGGCGGCCGTGGCGCCGCTGCGTTTCGGCGCGGGGGTGAAGGGCAAGGTGGTGGAGGCGCTGGCGCACGGCGTGCCGGTGGCGGCGACCGTGACGGGCGCGCAGGGGCTGGACGAAACGCCCGCCGTGGCGGCGGCGGAAGACGCGTCTGCCATGGCGGAGATCGTGGCCCGGCTGTGCACCGACGAGGCGGACTGGAACGCGCGTCATGCGTGCTGCGCTCCCTTCGTGGCCGAACGTTTTTCCCGCAGGAGGGCGGAAGAGGAATTTTCCCGCTTCATGAGCGCGCAGCCCGTGCCCAACGAACTGCCCGGAGAGTTTTGACATGGACATTCTCTATTTTTCTCAGATACGCCTGCTGCCCGAGGGACACGGCAACATCGCCACCGTGCGCGAGTACGTCGCGCGTCTGCGCAGGCTCGGTCACCGCGTGCACTACGTGCTTCTCAACGAGCTCGGTCAGCACGGCGAGATTCTTTTTCTTTCGCAGACGCTGGTGGACACGCTGGACGTCATCGAGGACGCGGCGCGGCCCGTGCGCGACGAGAAGGGCTATTACGTCTTCGACACGCGCTATTTCGACGGGCTCGGCGAGAAGGTGCGCGAGCTGTGCCTTCGCTACCGGGCGGAAGCGGTGATATGCACCTACATTTTTCATTCCCGGATTCTGGAATTCGTGCCCGAGGGCGTGCTCAAGATCATCGACACCCACGACCGCATGACCGACCGGCATCTGTTTCTTCGTTCCCACGCCATCCGCGACGAGTTCTTTTCCTGCACGCGGCAGGACGAGGCGCGCTATCTTTCCCGCGCCGACGTCATATGGGCGCGCCGCGACGAGGAAACGCGCTTTTTCAACGAGATCACGCGCTCGGACAAGTGCGTCACGGTGTCGCATTTCGACGCGCCTCGCTATCTGCCGGAACAGCGGCCGCGCACGCGCTGCGCGGGCTTTCTCGCCAGCGACAACGAGGTGAACTACGCCATGGTGAAGGACTTCGTGCGGGCCTTTGCCGCCAGGTTTGAAAAGGAGCCGATTGCCGTGCGCTTCGTCATAGGCGGCGGGGTGCGTGCGTTTTTCGAGCGCGACGGCCTTTCGCTGCCGCCGGGCGTGCCCGTGGAGCTTCTCGGCCCGGTGCCGACCACGGAGGACTTTTACCGTTCGCTTGATCTCGTGGTGGTGCCCGTGACCTTCGGCACCGGGGTCAACGTGAAGATGGTGGAGGCCATGTCCTTCGGGCTTCCGGTTCTGTCCACGCGCTGCGGCATCAAGGGCATGGCGTCGGAATCCTTCTGGCACGGGGCCGAAACCATGGACGATGTCGTGGAGCGGTTCTGGAAGCTGTGGAACGACGATGCCGCGCTGATTTCTCTGGCCGCTCTTTCGCGCAGTCTCTATCAGGAATTTTTTGAAAGGAACGTGCGCGCCTTCGACGCCTGCTTCGGCAGAAGGCGTCTTCCCGAGCCTCCCCGGGAAGGCTGCTGCGGCTGCGGCGTGTGCGTGCCCTTGTGTCCCTCCTCGGCGCTGGTGCTCGTCACGGACGCGCACGGCTTTGTCCGAGCCCGTCGTCTTGCCTCCTGCACGGACTGCGGGCGTTGTCTGCGCGTGTGTCCGCTGGGCGGCCCGGATTCTGAGGAGACGGGCAGGGAGGCGACGGGCGTTTCGGCAGTTGCGGGCGGGCGGCAGGGTGCGGAAGGTTCCGCACGGGCTGCTTTTCCGCAGCGGCGTTCCGACGTTTCGGGAGCGCCTGTTGCCGACGCGGCGTCCGACGCGGCGTCCGTTGCTGCGGCCGGGGTCTTTTCCGCCGGGACCCCGGCCGGTTCTCCGGCCCCTGCCGGGGAGGAAGCGGCAGAAGAGGGCGCGGCCTCGGGAGAGGGAAGAGCGGATGCCGGAGACGTTTGCGCGGGAGCCGGAGAGTGCGGCATGACCGGAGAGGCCGGCGCGTCGACCGGTTCCGACGCGGTGTTCGGACGCATGACGGCCGCGTTTTCCTGCCGTTCTGCGGACGAAAGGGTGCGCCGTCGCTCCTCCTCGGCGGGCGTCGTGCGCACCCTGCTTGCGGACGCGCTGCCGCGCTTCGACGGCGTGCTGGCCCTGGAGCTTGCGGAGGATCTCACGCCGCGCCTTCGCCTTTTCACCAGCGAGAGCGACATTCTGGAAGGCATGGCCGTTTCGCAGCCTGCGCCCGTGCAGTATGCGGACGCGGCCGCGTTTCTCAGGGATCACGAAGGCCGGTATCTGGTGGCGGGGCTTCCCTGTCATGTGGCGGCGCTCAGGCGGGCGCGGCCGTATCTCAGGGGATCGTTCACGGCCGTGGAGCTTTTCTGCGACGGCGTGCGTTCCCTGCCGTTTCTGCGCCGCTGTCTCGACGCGCAGCGCGCGGACGGCGGCGCGTCTCCCTTCCGGCCCGGCGCGTCGGGGCCCGGGGCGGAACTTTTTTCGCTGGCGCGGCGGGAGCGGCTCTTCACGCAGGGCGCGTGCATCGACTGCCGGTGCGCCGTGACGGGCGGAGGCGACGTGCAGGTCGGGGCCATGGACGGCGAGGAGCGCGCGCCCGGCGACGGTTCCGAAGCGGAAAACCTGGTGATCGCGCGCAGTGCTGAGGGGCTGGCGCTTCTGGAATCGCCTGCCGACGTGGAGCGGCGGCGGCTGGAAACGGCGGACGTGTACGAAGCGCAGCCTGCGCTGGTGGAAAATCTCCGCTGCGCCGAAGACTGCCGTGGGGCCCTGCCCCTGCGCCGGACGCGGGCCTTCCGCCGCGATCTGAACGACGCGGCGAACGCGCGCATTGCCGAGGTGACGGACGTCTCTTCCCTGAAAAGCGTGCTGCGGCCCCGGCTTGTCGGCGCGCGGGACGAGCGTCCCTCCTGTCTCATCGTGCCGCCGGACGACGGCTGCGGCTCCTTCGGTGATCACGCCATGCTGCTTTCGCTGCTTTCCGGCATGAGAAAGCGCCGTCCCGACGTGGTTCCCGCCGTCTTTCTCCGGGAGCGGCGCGCCGAAGACGGCTTTCTCGCCGCCCGCGGCCTGAACGTGCGGCACATCGGCGCGCGGGACGACCGTCCGCTGCTCGAGCGCTTTGCCGAGGCGGCCGCAGGTTTCGATCATGTGGTGTTCATGGGCGCGGACATCCTGGACGGCGGCTACGGTCACGCCTGTTCGCTCCAGCAGTTCGCCATGATGGAAAGGGCGCACGCGCTCTCCCTGCCCGTGGACGTGCTCGGCTTTTCCTTCCGCGACACGCGCGACCCCGTCATTCTGGACGCCGTGCGTTCGGTCTCATCCTTCGCGCGTCTGCACGTTCGCGACGCCGTGAGCCTGGAACGGCTCGCCGCCGCAGGCTGTGCCGGACTCGTGCAGGTGGCCGACCTCGCCTTCCTCTTCGATGAGACCATGATTCCCGCCTCGCCGGAGCTCTCCGTCGTGCTCGATGAGGTGCGTCGTCTGCGGGAACGGGGCGGCCGTCCCGTGGGACTGCACGTCGCCGCCCTGAAGTCCGACGGCTATCTCGATTTCTTCGACCGCCTCGCGCGCGCCTTTGCCGCCGTGCCCGGCGCAACGGCCGTGCTTCTGCCCCACGACAGCCGCGTCTACGCGGACAAGCATTCCGACAGGGAGCTTCTGGGCCGTCTGGCCGCGTATTTTTCAGCCCGCGGCCTGCCCCTCCTGAACGCCGTGGACGCCTGTCCTGACGAGGCCTGCGTCAAGCGCGTCGTGTCCGCCCTCGACATGGTCGTCACCTCGCGGATGCACCTTGCCATCGCGGCCATGAGCCGCAGCGTGCCCGCCGTGAGCTTTGCCTATCAGGGCAAGTTCGAGGGACTGTACCGCTTCTTCGAGTTCGACGAGCCGCTTGTCATGAACGCTGCCGACGTCGGCGTCGAACAGCTCGCGGGCGTGATGAACCGGCTTCTCCGCTCGGACGTGCGTCCCATGATGCGCCGCTGCAACGAACGCATACGCTCCCTGGCCGAAGGCAATTTCGACTTTCTGTCGTCCATCCCGACCCGGGCCGAAGATCCGCAGGTCTCGGACGCGTGACGCACGGCCCTTGCCGCAAACGGCGCGTCTTGCCGAACTCCGGCCCATGCCCGGGCTCGCTTTTCCGGCGTCCGGGCCCGTTCATCCGGCCCTTTTCCTGCGCCGCAGGGCGCAGAAGGCGCCTGCGCGACGGCCCGGAAATCGCCGCGCAGACAATCAACGAGGCAAAAAATCATGATCGTTCGTTCAAGAGCGCCGCTCAGACTCGGACTCGCGGGAGGCGGCACCGACGTTTCCCCCTACTGCGACGAGTACGGCGGCTGCGTGCTCAACGTTACCATAGACCGTTACGCCTACTGCACCATAGAGCCTTCCGACGACGGCCGCGTGACCTTCGAGGCCAAGGACAGAAGGGAGAGCGTGTCCTTCCCCGCCGTGCCCGAACTCGACCTTTCCGGCCCTCTGCCCCTGCACAGGGGCCTCTATAACCGGATCATGCGCGACTTCTGCCCCGGCCGCACGCTTTCCTTCCGCATGACCACCTATTCCGACGCCCCCGCAGGCTGCGGCCTCGGCTCCTCGTCGACCATGATGGTGGCCATGCTCCGCGCCTACGTGGAATGGCTGCGCCTGCCCCTCGACGAATATGACATGGCCGATCTCGCCTGCCGCGTGGAACGCGGCGATCTGCACCTCTCCGGCGGCATGCAGGACCAGTACGCCGCCACCTTCGGAGGCCTCAACTTCATGGAGTTCGGCGGCCCGTCGCAGGTCGTGGTCAACCCCCTGCGCGTGCGAAAGTGGATACGCAACGAACTCGAAAACAGCCTCGTGCTCTATTATACCGGAACATCCCGCGACAGCGCCGCCATCATCGACGAACAGATACGCAATACCCGGCAGGGCAACGCCCGTACCCTCGAAGGCATGCACGAACTCAAGCGTTCCGCCAGAGAAATGAAGCGCGCCATACTCCAGGGAGACTTCGAGGGCGTCACCGCCTGCCTCAACGCCGGATGGGAGGCCAAAAAGAAAACCTCCGCCGTCGTCTCCAATCCCGCTCTGGACGCCGTCTACGACCTCGCCATGTCCCACGGCGGCCGCGCCGCCAAAATAAGCGGAGCCGGAGGCGGAGGCTTCATGATGGTGCTCTGCGACCCTAAACAGCGCTGCGAACTCGTCGACTGCCTCAGAACGACCAGCGGCTCCGTCATGCTCACCAGCTTCACCGAAAAAGGCGCCCAGGCATGGACCCTGTATCATTGAAAGCCGAAGGACAGAGAGGAAGGGGACAGGCAGGAGCAGCCGGGGCGCCGCCCCGGACCCCGCCGGGGGAAATGATTTCCCCCGGGCCCCCTCGTTTCGCCTTGCGGCTGCGCCGCGCGGCGGAAACGGAACGCAGAGCTCGACGCAGAGCTTTGAAAAGGCGGAAAGGGCAGAGGAGCGTGACGCAAAGGCCGTTTTTCAGCGCCCGGGAGGACTTCCGTTTGCAGCGGAATGACGTTTTTCAACGCTCGGGCGGGCTTCCGTTTGCAGCGCAAAGGCCGTTTTTCAACGCTCGGGGGCCCCGGGCGACGTCAGGAGCCCGGCCGACGACCGCAAGTAGGCGGGATTCACTCCCGCCGTTAAACGCGGCGGGCGTCGTGCAAGTCCCGCGTCCGTACAGCGTGTCCGGCGCAGACGGGCGCTCGCGGTACTCGGGAGAAGGGAAATGTCGACCGCAAGTAGGCGGAATTCACTTCCGCCGTTAAACGCGGCGGGCGTCGTGCAAGTCCCGTGCCCGTACAGCGTGTCCGGCGCTGACGGGAGAGGGCGTCACTCGGGCGTCGGCGTCACTCGGTCGATGGTAAAAAGGTAAAAAAGGCAGGTAGTTGCATGAAGGCAAGGGCGCTTTTGCGCGTGGACGAGCTTATGGCAGGGCATCCCGAACTTGAGGGATGCCGCGGCGACATGGTGGCGGCGCTGGAATGTCTGACCGGCGTGTTCCGTTCCGGGGGCAGGCTTTTTGTCTGCGGCAACGGCGGAAGCTGCGCCGACGCCTTTCACGTGACGGGCGAGCTCATGAAGAGCTTTGCGCTGCCCCGACCGCTGGCCCCGGATTTCCGGGAGCGGCTGGCGGCCATGTGGCCGCAGGAGGCGGAATTCCTTTTGCGACATCTTCAGGCGGCCCTGCCCGTGCAGTCGCTCTGCGGCGAGGCGGCGCTCATTTCCGCCTATGCCAACGACGAGGCGGCCGAGCTTGTGTTCGCCCAGCAGGTGCTGGGTCTGGGGCGTGCCGGCGACGCGCTTCTGGCCGTGTCCACCTCTGGCCGCTCGAAGAACGTGGTGCAGGCCGCACGGGTGGCCCGCGCCGCGGGACTGTCCGTCGTCGCCCTTGCCGGAAGGGACGGCGGAGACCTTGCCCGCATGGCCGACGTGGCCGTGGTGGTGCCCGGATCGAGCACGTGGGAAATTCAGGAGCGTCATCTTCCCGTGTATCACGCGCTCTGTCTGGCGCTGGAAGAGGAATTTTTTGGAGGTGATCGGTAATGGAAGCCGTCGTTCTTGCCGGAGGATTCGGCACGAGACTGAAAAGCGTGGTTTCCGATCGGCCCAAGCCCATGGCTTCCGTGGGCGGAAGGCCGTTTTTGCGCTATGTTCTGGATTATCTCACGGACTGCGGCGTGGATCGCGTGGTGCTGGCCGTGGGCTACATGCGCGAAAAAATCATGGAAGCGTTCGGAGACTTCTACCGCGGCGCGCGGCTTGTCTACTCCGTGGAGGACGAGCCGCTTCTCACCGGCGGCGCGGTGAAGAAGGCTCTTGCCCTGTGTCGCGACGACGCCGTGTTCGTGCTGAACGGCGACACGCTCTTCGATGTGGATCTTGCGGCCATGGCGGCCTTTAAAAAGGAAAAGGGCGCCCGTCTCGTCATGGCGGTGCGTCCCATGCGCGACGCGGGCCGCTACGGACTCATCCGCGTGGGGGAGGGCGGACGCATCGAGGCGTTCATGGAAAAGAAACCGGGGTCCGAAGGACTGGTCAACGGCGGCTGCTGTCTCATGGACAGGGATTTTCTTTCCTCCGTGCCGAAGCGCGTCTTTTCGCTGGAAAAGGACGTGTTCGAGCCCTGCGTGCGGCAGCAGGACGTGTTCGCCTTTGTTTCCGAGGGATTCTTTGTGGACATGGGCGTTCCCGACGACTATTTCCGCGCCTGCCGCGAGCTGCCCGGCCGCGTGAAAAAGCGGCCCGTCGTGTTCTTCGACAGGGACGGCACCATCAACGAGGATGTGGGACATCTGCACAGCGCGGAAAACCTCCGCTTCGTCGAGGGCATGCCGGAATTTATCGCCCGCTGGAACGCCTGGGGCTGGAGGGTCGTGGTGGTGACCAATCAGTCGGGCATCGCCCGCGGACTCTACGACGAGGACGACGTGCGCGCCCTGCACCGCGTCATGAACGCGAGGCTGAAGGAAAAGGGCGCGCACGTGGACGCCTTCTACTTCTGTCCGCATCATCCCGACTTCACCGGGCCGTGCCGCTGCCGCAAGCCCGAGCCCGGCCTTCTGCAGAAAGCTCTTGCCGACTTCGAGCTCGACCCTTCCGACTGTCTTCTCTTCGGCGACAGTCGAAGCGACCTGGAAGCCGCAGAGCGCTGCGGCGTGAAGGCCGTGCTCGTCACACCGTGACGGGGCGGCGCTCCGGCGCCTTCCGGCCGAAAATCCTGCCGCCGCTCTCTGGACAGCCTCCGGCAAAAGAGCGTAAGCATGATGGGACGGGAGACGCTGCCATGGCAGAAAGGCGGAAATGTCGGAGCGTTTCCCCTTCACGCCGAGGATCGCCGTTTCTCTCCGGGGAGCCTGTGCGGCAACGGCCGCGTCCTTCTTCCGCGCCGGAGCTCCGCCACGCGATCCGGCGCTTCGTCGTCTGTCCCGGGAGCGCCGAGTCAGCGTGAACGATTCCGAATCATCTTGTCCCAAAGAGGTTGAGCATGCCGAAAGTTTCCGTCCTCATGCCCGTATACAACACCCGTCCCGAACATCTGCGCGAGGCCGTGCAGAGCGTGCTGTCGCAGACCTTCACGGATTTTGAGCTGCTCATTCTCAACGACGGCTCCACAGTGCAGGGGCTCGAAGAGGTGGTGCGCTCGTTTCATGATCCGCGCATCGTCTATGCCGAAAACGAACGCAATCTCGGCATTTCCCGGACCCGCAACAGACTCATGGACATGGCGCGAGGCGAGTATTTCGCCGTCATGGATCACGACGACGTGTCCCTGCCCGAACGCCTCGAAAAACAGACCGCCTTTCTCGACGCGCATCCCGAAGTAGGGGTGCTCGGCTGCCAGTTCTCCACCATGGACAGGCCCGGCGTTTCCCGTCTGCCGCTGGACGACGTGACCATAAAGGAAGCGCTTCTGGTGCACTGCGGGGACATGTGTCATCCCGCCACCATGCTGCGCCGCTCCGTGCTTGTCGAAAACGGCATCCGCTACGAGGAAATGTTCAGCCCCGCCGAGGATCATGCCCTGTTCTGCCGTCTCATTCCCTTCACCCTGTTCGCCGCGCTGCCCGACAGACTCTTCATGTACCGCTCCTGGAGCGGCAACACCTCGCACAGAAGAGCCCGCACCATGGAGGCCGCCAAGCAGGGCGTGCTGTGCTTCGCCCGCAGGGACAACCCGGAACTGTGGGCCATGGCCCGCACGAAGCTCCTGGAGATACGCCGCTATCGCCTGCTCGGACTGCCGCTGCTCACCATAACGCGCACCTACAAGGAAACGCGCTGGCTGCTCTTCGACGTCATTCCCCTCTGGATGGGAAGAACCAGCCTTCCCCGCATCACGGGGCGCGAAGGAAAGGTGTAGCGCCGCGCCTTTTTCCCCGTGACGGCCGGTCGCGACGCCGGACGCCTCCGCAGATCGCTCCGAACGAAAAAAGTCCGGCCCGGAAACGCGGGAACGTGCGGCCTCGCCGCGCAGAGATGGCGGAAAGGCGTCCGCTCCCCGCGCAGGCAAAAAGAACGGCCGCACAAGGCCGCGCGCCTTTCGGAAGTGAGCCCGGAGCACGGCCCGCCCGGAAACGGCGGCCGCCCGGAAGGGCGTCATGGAAGGAAGGGCGTCGTTGAGGGAAGGGCGACGCCGTATCAGCTTTTGCCCTCGGCGTAGCCTTTGTGATAGCCGGATTTCGTGTCGCTTATGGCGTTTTCCACGCCGGCCTTGGCGCGTCCCGCCGTTTCTCCTATCCACGAGCATCCGGCCGAAAGCGCCAGAACGGTCAGCAAGACCACGGTGACGAAGCGCTGCATGGGTTCTCCTGCCTGGTTGCGGTTCTTCTCCCGCCGGAGGCTGGGTCGCCCTGCGGGAGCCGGGCGCGAATCGGACGTTTCGGAAGGAGGGTCGTTCGGCCCTGTTCCGTCGCTGCTCCGGCACGGTCACGGTAAACGCATCCTTCCGCACGGTCAAGCCGTGCTCTTTCTGCCGGTTCCGCGCCCGGACCGTAAGACTTGCCCCCGCGGAAAAAGGCGGCGCCCCGCATCCGCATGTTCCGCACATGCCCCCGAAAAAAGAGCTGCTCCCGCGCCCCGGACGCCTTTCGAAATCAGCCGCGGCAGAAAGGCGGAAGCGTTCCGCACGTGCCCGTTCCCTCGACTTGTTGACTTAATCCGCGCGCTTCTCTATCCAGAAAGAAAGATGTTTCCGGCCCTTGCGCCCTTCCTGCTTTTTAAAAGGAGATTTCTCATGAAGAAGTTTTGTCTTGCCGCCGTTCTCGCGCTTCTCCTCGCGCTGCCCTGCGCCGCGCAGGCAGGAGACACGGGCTTCTATGTCGCTCCCAAGTTCGTCGCCGGATTCCAGAATACCGACTGGAAGGTGACTACCCCCGCCGGTTCCGGCAGCAGCGACAGCACCCGCGGCATCGCCGGATTCTCCCTCGCCGGCGGCTACGATTTCAGCGTCATGTACGGCATGCCCCTCCGCGCCGAAGTCGAATACGGCTACAACAGCCGCGTCGATAAAAGCGTGCCCTTCGGCGACGCCGAGTCCCGCGTGCAGACCCTCATGGTCAACGGCTACTGGGACATCACCAACATCATGGACTTCACCCCCTACGTCGGCGCAGGCATAGGCCTCGCCTTCGCCAATACCCGCGGCAACGCCGACGTCGCCGGCTTCCACTACGGCGCCTCCGATACCGACGTCAAGCTCGCCGGTCAGATCGGCGTCGGCTGCTCCTACTTCTTTACCCCCAATGTCTCCGCTGACCTCGGCTATCGCTACCTCTTCACCGGCGACGGCGAGTCCGGCTACAACGGCTACAACCTCCGCGCCGACTCCATCAGCATGCACCAGTTCTCCCTCGGCCTGCGCGTCTCCTTCTGATCCCACCACACCCAGCCTTTCGGGAGAAGGCCCGTCCTTCTCCCTTTTTTTTAAACGCAGAAAAGGCAGAAAAGGCAGGAAAGGCAGGAAACGCAGGAAAGGCAGCGGGGCTCCGCCCCGGACCCCGGAAAGGCAATG